>JAISDK010000095.1 GCA_031264875.1 Prevotellaceae bacterium | reverse complement strand
TTCATGATGAAGGAAACATTAAAGTGGCTTAAAGGCATTGGCGGAATAGCGGAAATCGAACGCAGAAACAAAGCTAAAGCCGACTGTCTGTATAAGGAAATCGACAGAAATCCGGTATTTAAGGGAACAGCGGCTGTAGAAAGCCGTTCGAGAATGAATGTATGCTTTGTACTCGATGAGAAATATGCCGGAAAGGAAAACGATTTTATGGAATTAACTAAAAAATACGGTATTACAGGCATAAAAGGACACCGTTCCGTCGGAGGATTCAGGGCTTCGCTTTATAACGCTCTGCCCCTGACAAGCGTGGAAGTACTGGTTGATTGCATGAAAGAATTTGAGACATTTCAGAAATCATAAATTACAAATTATAAATTAGGTGATGCAGAAGCCGAAAGTCTTTTCGCATCGTATAACCCCCAATCTTTTCACTTCATTGGGGGTTTTATTTTCAAGACTTCGGGTTTCGTTTCCGTACATTGCATCGCAAACTCTTAGTTCTTAGTTCTTAGTTTTTAACTACTTCAGCCGGCGGTTCCTTGCCTGCCCTGTAGACCTGACAGATTAGCGTAAGCAGCGAGATGACGAGGGTTGCAGTCAACGCCATTGCAAACAGCCACCACGATATGGGCGTTTTATACGCAAAGTTCTCCAGATACTTGACAATGACGAACAGCGTTACCGGAACCGAAATAGCAAATGCCACACCCAGCAGTACGAAATACCTTTTCAGCAGCAGACTGATAATGTCCTTCATCATTGCACCGTTGATTTTTCGGATAGCGATTTCCCTGCGCCGCTGACGGATGTCGAACAGCGAAACGCCGAGCAGTCCCAGAATACTGATCAGTATAGCCATTCCCGTAAAGGCGGTGCAGATGACTGTAACCTTTTTATCCTCGCTGTAGAGCTTCGCAATCTCGTCCTCGATAAACGAGTATGTAAAGTCGCCGCCGATAAGTTCCCCGTGCAGGTTTTTCATAAACTCAAGGACTTCCTTCCTGCGTTCGGGAGCGAACGAGGCTATTACAGAGTTGCCACTTGAATCGTCAGGATGTGCTTTCGAAAAAGTAAAGACTATGGGACTCAGCTGTGCGGATAAATGTTCGGTATGGAAATCCTTCACCACTCCGACAATGTGATACGGCGGATTGGTGTCCATCTCCTCCTTGCTCCTGAGAGAGCTCCACCAAAGCCTGTCGCGAGGTATCAGTTCGCCTTCGCGGTAATCCGTGATGCCGAACTGTTTCAGAACACTTTTGCTGGCAATGAGATTATATGAATCCCACTCGTCCGTTTCGTTGTCCCACGATCGACCTTCGAGCAGCTTGATGTCAAAGATTTTGAACCATTTTTCGTCCGCTCCCCTGATGCTGATGGCTTGCAGTTCTCCACCGGGTACCTTAAACGCATATTTTCCAGCGCCTATCGGAAATCCGCCAAAAGTCCAGTGTTCAAGCGCTGTGGATGCGTTTAACTTCTGTTTCAGTATCTCAAAAACCTCCCTTCTTCTGCTATCCTCCCTGTCATGTTCCTCAATTGACGTCAGTATCTCATAAGTCGTATACTGATCTTTCATAAAAGAAACACTGATAACGTCATGCGTGCGATATCCAAGGTCCTTGTCGAGCATGAAATTCAACTGTTTCACGAAAAAGAGCGAGACGGTAATCAGTCCGACCGTAAGACAGTACTGGAAGCAGAGGAAAAACTTCCGCGAAAACAGCGATTTGTTTCCCGCATTGACCGACTTCAGCGAGCGTACCGGCGAGAAATATTGATAGCGAAGGAATGGAACGGCGCTCACAAGCGTCGGAAGAACAACCGCAAGCGCCAGGCTGAGCCAGAGGTCGAACCGCAGGTTGGGATACTGCATCACGCCAATGCGGTTTTCCATAAAGGGACTGAATGCAGCGGCAAGCCGGAAGGCAATAATTAACGACAGTCCAATCACTGTCAGGTTTTCAATAAGCAGCTGCGCGAATATTTTGTATCCTTCAGCGCCGAATACCTTTTTCATGCCGAGTTCCCTGTTTCGTCTTGTCATCACGACGGAATGGATATTGATATAGTTCACCAGCCCTGTCAGCAGCAGCATAATCCCTATGCCCGACATAATGAAAATATATGTAAAATTACCGCGTGCAAAACCGGCATAATTCGCTATATGCTTTTCGAAATATATGTCTCTGTAGGGAAACAGTTGATACCGGATGCTATATCCCCATGCAGCCATTTCCATAAATTCGCTGTACTGCCGGTTGAAGTTCCGGTAATCGACTCCCGGATACAGCAGTATCACACTGTTCGCCATGTGCGACCAGTGTCTTGTAAGCTGCGAGGATACAAGCATGTCGAACGACAGTATGCTTTTGTATGCCGGCTTGCGGATGATTCCGGCAACGGTAAGCGTCCTGTGGAGAGACGGATAGGAGATGGTTTTTCCCAGCGGGTCTTCGCTGCCGAAAACTTTTGCTGCAAATGCCTCCGTGATGATGACGTCTTCCGGACGACGAAGGTTGTTTACTCCGGCAATCACGCGATAGTCAAGGATTTGCAGGAAACATGTATCCGTCACCAATACTCCCGTGCTGTATGTCTGGTTTTCGACAACAATGTCTTCACCGTCGTAGTGTCTGAATAAAGAATGTTTTTCCACTCCCGGATTCGCGGAAAGATCGACAAAGTTTTTTTCCCTGTTGGGATTGGAAATGCCGGAAAATCGAATTGCGCCGAGATTGTTGGAGTCTTCCATCGTTGTCATGTAAATCCGGTTCAGCCGGCTGTTGAAGCCGTCCACCGTCAGTTCACTGTGAACGTAACGGGCGATGATTATTGCGCAGGCAAGGCTTATTGCCATGCCCGCCAGGTTGATGACAGAGTACATTCTGTAATGTATCAGTGTCCGTAAAGCAAGTTTTAAATGTATCATATCTTTATATTCACCTAATTACACTGTTTTTAATTCATCTATTTTTTTTGCAAGATAGTAAATATTATACAATCCAGAAAGTTCACATTGTTATATGTTATTAATTTTCCGTCCCTTAATTGAGTTTTCCGTCCCGACAGACAACTTGAAAAACCGGATTTTCGCAACCGGAGGAAAAGAAATCGAGCCTCAAGAGGCGCATTTTAGCAAAAGGATAAAATATTTTTATTGGAAATTGAAATTTTAATTATAAGAAACACAATCACATAAAACCTATTATAACAATTTTTTCATGAAAATGTTTTTGGTATGATTTTTTTATTTACCTTTGCCGCTGTTTTTGTAACGAATGTTTTATATGTAAATTTAAAGGAATGTTTTTATGCTTTGTTTAACCTCATATTGCTGCTTCAAAGATTTCGGAAATAATTTCCCTAAAAGTACTGTAATTGAATGCTTTGGCACGATTTTTGCAGAGAGAGAGAGAGAGAGAGAGAGAGAGAGAGAGA
>JAISDK010000088.1 GCA_031264875.1 Prevotellaceae bacterium | reverse complement strand
GCAAACGGAAATAAAATCAGGATAACTCTTAATGGAACAGTGATTCTCGACGGAGATATCGCCGAAGCAAGCAAGAATTTCACCGCTACCGCCGACAAACAAAAACATCCGGGACTGTCGAACAAAAGCGGACACATAGGCTTCCTCGGACATGGCTCGGAAGTAGAATTTCGAAATCTTAGAATAAAAGAATTGTAGGGAATTGTTAATTATTAATTCAGAACTCCCCCCGTGCTACGCCTGCGGCTTGCATGGGGGAATCTGTTTCTGTCATATCAGAACCGCTTAGCTTGCAAACTGTATTGCTGCGATTGTTCATTATTAATTGTTAAATTGACGGAATTAATGTATTTTTGTGCGTTTTTTTTTAATAAATGGAATATAATATTGAACACTGGTATGCAGCGCGGGTAAAATATCGAACCGAAAAATTGATTAAAAATTTTTTGGAAAAGAAAGGCATAAAACACTTTATACCTTTTCAAACAGTGTTCAAAGAACATAAGGGTAAAAGGATTCAGAGAGAAAAACCTGTGATTTCCTGTCTGATTTTTGTCAATACGGACTATTCGACTGCCGTTTCCATTCCCTACAAATCGGGCTTCGTCGTGTCATACATACACGATAGTGATACTAAAGGATTCCAGATTATTCCCGACAAGCAAATGCAGGATTTCATGTTTCTCCTGGATTATTCGGATTCTATAATAAGAATACCCAATTACAAGCTGAAAAAAGGCGACCGTGTCCGGGTTATTAAAGGCAATTTTATCGGAATTGAAGGCGAACTGATCCGGATAAAAGGGCATAAAAGAGTAGTAGTTAGACTGGAGGGATTATTCTCGGTGGCGACAACTTATATTCCAGGGGGATATTTGGAAAAGATTTGACGCCGCCGTCTTTTGTAGAGAATAAAATGAATTTAGCTTATCTTTGCGCCGTTTATGAAACAGAATATAGTTGCGCCGTCAATAGGCATATTACTGAGCTTAAGTATACTACATGGATTAAATGACGCATTGCAGTCTGCCGTCACAGCGACTTATCCTCTGTTAAAGGATGATTTGACGCTCAGTTTCAGCCAGATCGGATTGATTACTCTTGTATATCAAATAGCGGCGTCTGTATTTCAACCGATTATCGGTTTATTTTATGACAGGCATCCATACGTTTGGTCGTTACCCATAGGGACATGTTTCACCTTAGTCGGATTCATATCGCTGGCTTTTGCCACGACTCTTGTCTGGGCGATGTGTTCGGTTTTTATGGTTGGGATAGGTTCGTCCACGCTGCATCCCGAAGCCTCGCGTCTGACGTCTATTGCCTCCGGTGGCAAACGCGGTATGGCACAGTCTCTTTTTCAGGTAGGAGGAAATCTAGGAGGGGCTATTGGTCCCCTGCTGGTCGCTTTTCTGGCAGCGCCTTACGGACGCCGGTATATTTCCTTTTTTTCAATTTTATCGCTTATTGCCATCATCGTTGCCATCCCTGTCTGTCGCTGGTATAAAAACAGGTTACAACTTTTGAAACAGGAAAATACGACTATGAAAGTCAGAACGGAATCGCCATTGCCCATGAAAATGGCAGTTTTTTCCATTAGCATCCTGCTGTTGCTGATTTTTTCAAAATATGTTTACATGGCGAGCCTGTCAAGTTATTATACTTTCTATCTGATTGAAAAATTTCATGTAGATGTACAGGATTCGCAGATTTATCTGTTTGTTTTCCTTGGAGCTACAGCAATAGGGACTTTGCTTGGCGGTCCTTTAGGCGACAAAATCGGACGCAAGTATGTGATTTGGGCGTCTATACTTGGAGCGGCGCCTTTTACGCTGCTTATGCCTCACGTCAATCTGTTCTGGACTGTAGTAATGAGTTTTTTAATCGGATTGATTATTTCATCCGCTTTTCCAGCTATCCTGCTCTATGCCCAGGAGTTATTGCCCTACAAACTCGGACTTGTGTCGGGACTGTTCTTCGGATTCGCTTTCGGAGTTGCCGGAATCGCCTCCGCCATACTTGGAAAAATGGCTGATTTGCACGGGATCGAAACCATCTATCAGATATGCGCATACATGCCTCTGCTTGGGATAATTACATACTTACTGCCCAATTTGAAGAAAAAACTTCCTGAAAATGAAATCTGAACTTCCGAACGTCTATACGGTCTTCGTTTCAAATCAAATGAAATTTGCTTCACGTGAAATAGAATTTATTTCACGTGTATTACAGTTACGACCGGATTATTATTGGCAGGAGCATATTTTGTGTTGAGGAAAAAAATAAGACTGCAACGACTGTAATTTCATTTTTAAGAAAGATATTCTAATACCTGCAACACCCGTAAAAGCCTTATTTCGGGAGCTTTTACGGGTACTCAGTTCTTAACGTTTAATTTTCAGTGTTATCAGTAGTCCCAGCAGGATTCGAACCTGCATCAAAAGTTTAGGAAACTTCTATTCTATCCCTTGAACTATGGGACCCTTTTTTAATAATTTATAATCCTCCTGTCAATCCTTTTGAAAGGTCTCTTACGCCATTGTAAGCCCATTTCAAATATATTGCTCCCCAGGTAAATCCTGCTCCGAAAGCGGAAATTACCAGATTATCGCCT
>JAISDK010000004.1 GCA_031264875.1 Prevotellaceae bacterium | reverse complement strand
TTTGCGCTTAAGCGCAAACCATTTTTCCGACCGATTTTGTCCTTCGTGCAAATGCACGAAGCATTTTTCAAACTTGTTTTGCCATTTTATTTTTTACACGTTACTAAGTATAATTGTTTTTTTTAATTTTGCCGGCCACAATAGTGTTATAAAAATGAATAATTTATTAGAAAAAAGCGCGTTGATAGTTAATCCCGGGATAGAGCAGCCTCCGTTTGTGAATCCTGACGCAATAGCCCGAATCAGGAAAAACAGGAAAAAACAGCTCACAGTAGAGCAGTATATTGATGGAATATTGAATGGGAGCATACCTGTTTTAAGTAAAGCCATAACCCTCGTAGAAAGTCTTCGGGACGAGCATCATGAGATGGCTCAGGCGATTATAGAAAAATGTCTTCCATATTCCGGAAAATCCGCACGCATAGGGATAACGGGTGTTCCGGGAGCTGGGAAAAGCACGTTTATCGAGGCATTCGGTCGAAAGATAACATCATGGGGTCACAAGCTTGCGGTGCTGGCAATCGACCCCAGCAGCGAACGTTCCAGAGGCAGCATTCTCGGCGACAAAACCAGAATGGTGGAGCTTAGCTGCGATCCCAATGCTTTTATACGTCCCAGCCCGTCGGCAGGCTCTCTTGGCGGAGTAGCCCGCAAGACAAGAGAAACGGTAATTTTATGCGAAGCGGCGGGATTTGATACGGTTTTTATCGAAACCGTTGGCGTGGGACAGTCGGAAACAGCCGTACATTCGATGGTCGATTTCTTTCTTTTGCTCATGATTTCGGGTGCGGGCGATGAACTGCAGGGAATTAAAAGGGGAATAATGGAGATGGCCAACATGATTGTGATCAACAAGGCCGACGGAAATAACATAGAGAAGGCAATGCTGGCAAAAGCCCAGTATCAAAGCGCCATGCATTTGTTTCCACCGTCGGCTCATGGCTGGACGCCAAAGGTTTTGACTGTTTCATCGACGGAAAAGACGGGAATGGAAGAAATCTGGGCTTCGATCAGCGACTATATCTCGCTGACGAAAAACAACGGCTTTTTCCAGTCGAACCGTCAGGAGCAGACCAAGTTCTGGATGTATGAGACGATAAACGAAACTCTGCAAAACAATTTCTATTCCAATCCGCAGATCTGCCATTTATTAAAGGATTACGAGGACAGGCTTGCCACCGACAGAATCTCGTCGTTTGTTGCAGCCAGAGAACTGCTCGACAGATATTTTAACATAACCTGAAATACATTTTGACTTGATATGTACAGCATTTACAGAAAGGAAATAGCGTCGTTTTTCTCATCCCTGACGGGATACATTGCAATCGTTGTATTCCTGGCGCTTACGGGCTGGTTTATGTGGATCAGTCACAGCGAACTCAACGTTCTGGACGGCGGATATGCAACTATCGACACTTTATTTTTCATAGCGCCATGGGTTTTCCTGTTTCTTGTTCCGGCAACAACAATGCGGAGCTTTGCAGAAGAACGCAAAACCGGTACGATTGAACTGCTACTGACGCACCCCGTGTCCGAAATGCAGCTGGTGATGGCAAAATATCTTGCTGCCGTGACGCTTATACTGTTGTCACTGCTGCCGTGCCTGATATATTTCGTTACGGTTTACTTTATCGGAAATCCGGTTGGCAATATTGATTCGGGCGGAACATGGGGATCGTTTACCGGGCTGTTTTTCCTTGCTTCGGCGTATGCCTCCGTCGGGATATTTGCCTCGTCGCTAACGGATAGCCAGATAGTTGCCTTTATCGTTGCAGCGGCATTGTGCTTTTTCATATATACGGGCTTCGACAGTCTGGCGTCAATGGCTCCGCTGAAATCCGTAAGTACCTTTATAATCTCACTTGGAATCAACGAGCACTACAGATCGCTGAGCCGCGGAGTGATAGACCTGCGCGACATTATATATTTTGTAACCCTTACCGCCGTGTTTACGGGCGCTGCACGGCTGAAACTGCAGTCGCGCAAATGGTAGGAGATATGATGCCCGATTCTTCGGTAATAGAATTTATTAAAAATCATCACGTATTTACTCTGGCAACCTGTTCGGGTTCGGTTCCGTACTGTTCCAGCATGTTTTACACCCTGCTGGAAAAGGAATTTTGCCTGGTGTTTACTTCCGGCAGAGATACGCGGCATATAATGGAAGCGTTGGCAAATCCAATTGTTGCAGGTTCCATAGTGCTGGAAACCGAAACGGTAGGCAAAATACAGGGACTGCAATTCTGCGGGAAAATGATGGAAGTTCATGGAAAATTAAAAACCAGGGCAATAGCGGCCTATCTGAAACGCTTTCCATACGCCATTCTATCGGGAACGCCTGTCTGGGCAGTAGAAATAACCTTTACGAAATTTACCGACAACCGGCTTGGTTTCGGCAAAAAACTTATCTGGGAAAAACAGTCAATGATCAAGAACCTGAGTTCGGAATACGAATAGCCCTGTAGTTTTGGCAGCATTTGCAGGTTTGCACATTTGCATTTACTTTTGCGCCGGGATTTCGCAACAGGTTCAATTGGTTTTGGCAGCGCAATCCGTCTTACAGTTAAATTATTATCTGATGAAAGTAGAAAATTTTGATTTCCTGAATACGCAAAATATTCCATTACTGGCAGTACTTGCAGTGACAGCCATTTCCTTTCTGATTCAAATGTACTATTATCTGTTTATCTTCCGCAAAGTTGGTGTAAAGCAGCGGAAAAGCGCTATGGAGCATACGGATGAACCCATATCGGTCGTGATTCATTTAAAGAACGAAAGCCTCAATCTGTCGAAGATTTTGCCTTCGATACTGGAACAGAATTATCCGGAATACGAAGTTATTGTTGTGAACGACAATTCATCGGACGATTCGGAAGAGATACTGAAACTTGCCGGGACGCACGATTCCCGTCTGCAGATACGAAACCTGGTGGCAAGCAACTTCGTGCATGGACAGTCCGTTGTTCTCGGAGTAGGAATTAAGGCGGCGCGATATTCCCGTATAGCAGTGACCGACGTTGCCTGCCGGTTTTCGGCCAACTGGCTGAAGTCCTTTTCCACTGGCTTTGATTCGGAGATTGTTACGGGTTATACCCGATATGTCGCTGCCGGGATATTCGTCAGAACGGCCAACTACTATGAATCCCTGTTCCGTATAGGATATGCCCTGAACGGGAAGCCTTATACTGCTTCGGGCGAAAACGACAGTTTCAGGAAAGAACTCTTTTTCGCAAAGGGATTCAATCCCCTGCTCCGAAAACCCGAAAGAGTGGAACCCGTATTCTTCAATTCGGTGATGACCGGCGGCAACACTTCCGTGGTACTGTTGCCCGAAGCAATTGTCGATTCGGAAAAGACCCAGTCTTTCGGCAACTGGTGTCGCGAACGTTCCGGAGGCATGTTTTCCGGAAGACTGTTCCGCAGGGGAACGCGGCATGTCAAGCTGCCGGAAATTGTTTCCAGAACCCTGTTTTATACCTGTTCCGCTGCCGCAACGGTCATGGCTGCCGAAATAAGGTGGCTATGGATTTCGGTTGCGGGAATATTTCTGCTAAGGCTGGCAGTACAGATATGCGTGTTCAGCGCCACACAAAAGATGCTGGGTGAAAGAAAGCTGCTGTGGCATACTCTTCTCTGGGACTTTTACTCCGTTGCGGCATATCTCTGCGCCGCCCTGATGGTTGGACACCGGAAAGCAATGAGGTATCAATGAGAAAGGACATATTTAAACGGCTGGCAAAGGATACCGGAATCTACGGAATAAGCTCAATCCTTGCCCGTACACTGAATTTTTTCCTCCTTCCGGTATATACCCGTGTACTGAGCGAATGGAATTACGGTATTTATACGGAAATATTTGCATATATCGCTTTGATTCAGGTAGTGCTCATATTCGGCATGGAAACGGGCTTTTTCCGTTTTGCCTCACTCGACGGGTACGATTCACGAAAAGTGTTTTCCACCGTTTCATGCTTTATGCTAACCATCGCCCTTACATTCTTTTGCCTGTGCTTTGTCTTCTCGGAAGAGATAGCCGCAAGGAGAAACTACTATCCCGTAGCAGTAGTATATATGGCAGGGATTCTTGCCATTGACACTTTCACGTCAATCTTTTTTGCACGGCTGCGCTACGAGCGGAAAGCCGTGAAATTTACCGTTTACCGTACTGTGAAAATATTATCGGAAATACTATTCAACCTGCTGTTTCT
The DNA here is from genome assembly GCA_031264875.1 of Prevotellaceae bacterium. Classification (GTDB taxonomy): domain Bacteria; phylum Bacteroidota; class Bacteroidia; order Bacteroidales; family UBA932; genus JAIRLF01. The sequence continues at coordinate 5,902 of JAISDK010000004.1, read as the reverse complement.
CTATACGCTGCCAAAATATTTCGCATCGCATCCCCATTCGGCGCTGCTCGATTTTTTCACTCCCGAAGCATCATACGTATATATACTTGCAGCCGTATTTTGCAGCTGTGCAGTGTCGGCGCTGCTCTTCCTGCCCGAAATAATACGTACGCAATACCGGATTCACTGGCCTTATCTCAAGGTGATTCTGATATATTCGCTTCCGCTGATGCTTGCCGGACTGCAGGGTATTTTAAACGATTTTATCGACCGCTTTTTTTTCAGATACCTTGCGCCCGAAAACGGATTTTCATGGGAAGAACAGCTTGGCGTATTCGGCGCCGCTGCAAAACTTGCGGTACTGATGTCGCTGTTTGTACAAATGTTCCGGTATGCCGCCGAACCGTATTTCTTTTCGGAAGCCTCGAAGTCGGACATAAAGCCCGTTTACGCAAAGGTGATGAAATTCTTTACGATTTTCTGCGTAGTCATATTTTTAGCTATCAACTTTTACTCCGGAATACTGCAATATATTCTGGGCGAAAAATTCCGTTCCGGCATGACCGTCCTTCCGATAATGCTGTTTGCCTACATGCTTTCGGGAATCAATCAAAACATATCAATGTGGTACAAGCTGGCATCCAAAACCGGAATCGCCATCGCTGTAACTTCCGCAGGACTGCTTACTTCTATAATTGTAAACGTCCTGTTTATGCCCGTGTACGGCTACAGGGCGGCAGCATGGGGACATGTTGCAAGCTATTCGGTTATGATACTCGTCAGCTGGCAGATGTCGAAACAATACTATAAAATACCATATCAATGGAAATCAATAATAATGTATCTCGCTCTGGGAATCGCACTGTCCTTCGCAGCCAGAATCATGGACACATCTTCAATCCTGCTTAACATGTGTTTATACACAGCGCTGTTACTGCTGTTTGTGTTCTATGCCGTCAAAAAGGAAAAACTGCGTTAATGGTTATTTATCGGTGAATACCGTAATATCAACCTTTCATATAACATCCCGCTAATGTACTAATAATAAGTTCAATCATCAAATCTCGAAGGGATGCTATTATTATAGCAAACAACAATCAACACCGGCTAAACCACGACAGGGTGACATTATAAAACGACATTTATCTTCCTTCAAAAATACATTCTATAATAATATCACCCGTTCCGGGTTTTTAGATTGCTTATCGGGGTTTCTATAATACATTTCAACCCTGTCGGGTTTTGACGTCGTTCGCTAACTTAATGCTGTTATATTTTTTTTGCATTAATTCTTTTAATGGGGGACTCATTAGAGAACCGCCGTGTACCGAACGGTGGTGTGAGAGGTCGGAACGGGAAATAATCCCGTTCCTCCTACTCGATTAATGATTAACCGTTTATTTGTGGTAAAACTTAAAGGTGGGTAATGCCATACTGTTCTCTCCCCAGCCGAAATGCTGGACAGTTAAGTCTCTGTAAGCCAGCTTCCGTATCTCGACATTCGAATGGCCGCGTGTCGATACTGCAACCTGTTTTGCTTTGCCGCGAAGGTTCATGCTGGAGCCTCCCGATGCCTTTGCTTTCAGATTTCCCGAAAGTTTCATGTATATGTCCAGGTCGCTTCCGTCGCTTGCCCGCAGTTCGCATCCGGACGCCAGCAGTTTCCGTATATCACATATATTTCCCAACCGTGAACTCCTTATTTGTAAACGTCGCTTCCGCCGGATTTGTTAATATCGACGCTTTTACATTCAAGTTTCCGGAGATTGATGTCCGATCCTCCCGATGCCGATGCCGAGACGTCGCCGGCTTTTCCGCCAAGTTTAATATCGGAGCCTCCCGATGCTTTTGCTTCCAGATTTCCCGAAAGTTCCATTTTGATATTCAGATCGCTTCCGCCGCTTGCCGACAGCTTACATTCTGCTGCCTGCAGATTCTTTATGTTGCAGTCGGAGCCTCCCGAGGCGGAGATGTCGGCATTTCCGGCAACGGTGATAGCGGTTATGTCGCAGTCGGAGCCTCCCGAAGCGGAGATGTCGGCATTCCCGGCAATGGTGATATCGGCTATTTTGACGTCTGATCCTCCCGATGCCTTCAGCTGAAACGGACTGTCACTTTTCATGACGCCGGCATAAAAATCGGAGCCTCCCGATATGTTCACCCTGTCGAGCGCGGGAGCGGAAACATGCACTTTCATTGCATGTCCAAATATGTTCCGGACAAATGTTCTTACCCTGCTCTCCCGCTTGATGACAAGGGTTCCGTTTTCTACTTTTGTAATAATTTCGCCGATGTAATCCTCGTCGGCTTCCACCGCGACGCTGTACGAATCGCTTTGCGTGTAGTAAACATCAATACCGCTTTCGGCATTTATCCTGCTGAAGGATTCCGTTTTCCGGTCTTCCCTGACCACTGTCCCGGCAATGCACGGGGCGGTGCAGAGGAGTGTTGTGCAAATCACTGTGAGTGACATAAAAACTGTTCTCATATAACTGTTATTTTTTTACTGTTTATAATAGTGTATTAAATTTCATTTTCTGGAGACGCTGCTCGCGTCGGATTTTTGGATATCTGCACTTTTGTACGCCAGTTTTTTTGCATTGACATTCGACACGCCGGAGGTCGATATGGCAATATCGTTTGCCTGTCCTTGAAGATTCATACTGGAGGCTCCCGAGGCTTTTGCTTTCAGATTTCCCGAAAGTTCCATGTCGATATTCAGATGGCTTACTCCTTCTGCCAACAGTTCGCACTCAACGGCCTGCAGTTTCTTTATATTCATGTTTGAGTTTCCCGAAGCGGAGATGTCGGCATTTCCGGTAACGGTAAGTCCGGTTATTTTTGCGTTGGAGACTCCCGATGCCTTCAACTGAAACGGACTGTCGCATCTGATGCTGTCCGCATGAAAACCGGAGACTCCGGATATATCTATCCTGTCGAGCGCGGGAGCGGAAACATGCACTTTCACTATTCTGTTTTTCTTGACAGATGACGAATTGCCTTTAGGCTTGACGACAAGCGTCCTGCCTTCCACTTTCGTAATAATTTCGCCGATGTAATCCTCTCTGGCTTCCACTGCGACGCTGTACGAATCGTTTTGCGTATAGTAAACTTCGATACAGCCGCTGACGCTTATCCTGCTGAAGGATTCCGTTTTCCGGTCTTCCCTGACCACTGTCCCTGCAATGCACGGGGCGATGCAAAGGAGTGTTGTGCAAATCACTGTGAGCGATATAAAAACTTTTCTCATATAACTGTTATTTTTTACTGTTTATAATATAGTGTATTAAATTTCATTTTATGGATATGTTTCCGAATAAACCGGAAATATCAATCTTAGCCGTTGGCGTCTTATCGCCTAAAATCCCTTTTTTTACAATCCTGTTGGAATCTTTTTCCTGTAGGGAATATTTGAATTTGTATTTATCGTCAATCGAAAGGCGTCCGTGTTTCAGATTAGCATAAAAATCAGCCGACAAACCCGGATCGAGGCTTAAATTCAGATTTGAATGTGAACCGGAGAATTTCACGGATTCCAGCTGTCCGGAACTGACGCCTATTTTTACGTTGGAAAAACGACAGTCGAGGTTCAGTTTCCTGTCGAGATTATCGACAGTCACAGGAGCGTGAGCCAGTTTGGCGGTGAACTCGCCGGCAGAATTTATATCAATATTCCCAAACGCACAGTCTGCCTTTACCGTCCGGACTTTGCCGACTTTATAAGTGGAGTGTCTTGAGTTGATGTTAAGCGTATCTGCCATGCCTATTTTCAACGTGGAAAAACCGCCCGAAAAAGTCAGAACTGCGGCTCTGTCTATTTTATAAGTGGAGTGTTTTGATTTGATGTTAAGCGCATCTGCCGTATCTATTTTCAACGTGGAAAAATCGCCCGAGAAATTCAGTACTGTGGCTCTGCCTGTTTTAAAACTGGAATGACGTCCTTTAATATAAACCGGCGAGTAAAAAAACGTGCCGGCGTTAAGATTGCCGAAACTGACATCGCAGGTAAAATCACCATGAAAATCGCCCATGCCTATGCTCCCGTGTTTGAGATTGATTTTCATTGCGACGTTTCTCGGAATGGCAATTATATAGTTAACCCGTACTGTTGTATGGTCTGAAAAATTAATTTTGACTATTCTTTTATCCTGCTTCTGCTCCCTTTTGGGATATACGGTTTTTACAGTCAAAACATTGTCGGCAATGGAAGTCTCGCACGACGCCGAATCTTCCACTTCATTATAATACTGTATTTCCAGTTCCGCCTGTCCGGAATCCGATTCCGTGACGGTTATGTTTCCGAATGAATGTTCGAAACGTATTTCGTCAATACCGGAAAAACTTCTTTTCTCGATTCGAGACAGATTTCTGCTGGAGGCTGGCATTGCTGGCATTGCTGGCATCGGCTGTGCAGGCGCTTGAAAAACGGATGCACATAAAATAATTAGTAATAAGAAACACTTTTTCATAACTTTATATATTTTATTTTTTCAACATTTATAATATTCGCCCAGTTTGCCGTTTATGGCTTGAAGCGCTTCCAGATTTGCAGTATAGTGTTCTACCAGATAGTATATTGCAAGTTCTTCGCTTTCTGCTTCGTGGATTTCTTCGGCAAATTTACCGGCGTCCTCGACAATGTCCTGCAAATCTTTTTCGAGCTGGATTCTGGTTTCCGCGTCGGCTTTGGACAGTTTGCAGTTAATCACGGCAATCTGTTCTTCCATCTGCCTCCTGTAGAATGTTTCTGTTTCCATAAATTCGCTGAAATTCCGTTCTGCGGAATCCTCGTCGCCAGATGATTTATACATCCATATTCCGGTGACAATAATCACGATAGAGGCTGCTGCGGCAACTGCCGCGCAGAGTTTTACCGTAAGATTCCGTCTTCGTTTTTTCTCTTGCAGATAGCTGTTCAGTCGTTCTTCAAACCGTTCACAATGTCCGTCAAACGGTTCACAGTCGTCGATGACATTCCTGTTTTCTTTCAGATACTTGTTTAAATCGTTCATTTCGCGTTATTATTAATAATCTCAATTAATTTCTGTTTTGCCCGCATATACTGTACCCGTACATTTCCGGGCTGGATTTTAAGAATGTCGGCAATTTCCTCATGGTCGTAACCTTCCATTAAATACAGCGTTATAATCAGTCGTGAATTACCCGTCAGCTGCTCGACCGCCGCCTTTACCTGCATAGCCCTTTCGGCAATCAGCTCCATTTCATCCTCATCGCCGCCCTCGTCGATTCTGTCGGGTAAATCCGCCTCGCTGAAGCCGGTAAATTCCGGTCTGTTTTCCCTGAGCCTGTCAATAGCCGTGTTGATGGCAATGCGCACAATCCATGCCTCAAAAGGAGCGCTGTCGTCGTACCGGCCAAGTTTTGAGAAGATTTTCAGAAAACTCTCCTGCATGGCGTCTTCGGCCTCGTACCTGTCCCGCAATATCCGAAAACAACTGTTGTATATTCTTTTATAAAAAGTTTTGTATAGTTGCATCTGGGCTTTTCTGTCACCCTTCATACACTGTGCCGTCATATAGCTGTTCCATTCAATCATTTCCTTTCGTTGTCTGCTATATATGACGGAAAAAATTGTGGAATGTTACACAAGGTAATATGTCCTTATTTAAGGTGAAAGCATTAGCGTTGGGCGTTTTTGTGCATTGATTCATTGTCGCAAATATACGCCGTACGGCGTATAAAATTGATAACCCCGTGCAAACGAAGCGCAGCTCGGGGGTAGAGACGTGATGCATCACGTCTCTACAACACAACTCCGCAAGGAGTTGAACTGCTTTGCAGGTCCGATAGAGCGGGGGCATTTATACCCCGAGCTGCGCTCCGCTTGCACGGGGTTATAGCAAATTAGACGCCGTACGGCGTCAATCCCTTAAATTGACGATATTTGGCATTACCCTGTGCT
>JAISDK010000251.1 GCA_031264875.1 Prevotellaceae bacterium | reverse complement strand
TCAAATTCTGATTTCAATTCTGCAATTGCCCTTTTCACCTTGCCGGTATTCGGCAACAGCATGTAGAATTTTCCACCGGAAGAATAAACCGTATTTCCGACATTGACATTAATATCTGCGTGAGTAATAATGCGTTGAATGACAGAATCAATGAGCAGTTGAAGGTAAAAAGAACGTCCTTTCAAGCTTACTGCGGCTTTGCGGGAAGCAATGTTGTATATAAACTTCTGTATGCCGGACAAATCGCCGCCAAGTAACAAAACCGGACAAACATTATTTTCTAATTTCAAGCGCTTTGTTGTGCTATCAAATGAAAAACCGTTTCTATTTTCTTCTTTATAGAGATATAGACAGTTGGCAAAAGCAGCTGTCGTTTTCAAATGCTCAAATAAACTCACATTTGCCATATCGACGGTACTCGACGGAATGCACCAGGTATATTTTTTGAGCAGATAGAGCAAACTTTCTGCAAAACCGTTGAATGAATCTTGTGGAAGATTGTTAAATTCAGCTTCAAAAGCATCCCAAAGTTTTTTGTAGGCTGCTTGATTTTCACCGTCTTTTTCATCCTTAATCTCTTTTGGAAAGCCTTTGTCCGTAACATCCAGTGGAGTTAGGGGAAAAGCGACTTTTGTATTGCCATTGTCAATAGAATTGAAAATCGAATAGAGCGGAATTTTCCTGTACCTGTCATTTCCCCATGAAATTGCATCTGCCTGCTCTTTGTCTTCGTCTTTTGGAATTTGGCGGTCAATGCCCGCGCTCCACCAGTCTGCCATCGAAATCAATGCCGTGAGTTCAGAATCCGGTCTGTGATGATATGCCGACAAACGAACAAGCGAGTATTCATCATTTTGTTCGTAAATATTCGTAACGCCCAACACCCGTTTGAACGTTGCTTCGTGTTTACACAAAAATTCTGTAGTCCAAACAGTATGTTGATACCCGTAATAACCACTTTGATTGAGCGGACAAATCATATCTGAAAGATTTTTTGAAATTCCGGACAGATTATTGTTTTGTTCTGACAACCCGTTGCTTGCCCGCTGATAAAATTTCCCAATATCGTGTAGCAGCGCTGCAAGATAAAGATGTTCGCGTATTATTCCTTTTGCTTTCTCCATATCTTATCATATTGTTACTTCATTATTATTATTCATTTTCACCACTGTTCCAAATCCATGACTGACACCTTTACCCAAACCGGTATAATTGGGCAACGACACATTTGTTCTGAAAAAGACGTCAAATGCCATAAAAGATACTCCTTTGTATTTCATCATACCGGCTGTCTCCATGTCTAACACCGTACAATGCAATTCTTTCTCAAAACGGATACCGATTCCTTTGGCAAACGAAAGGATATTTCCAACAAGGATATTTTCCATGAATTCTGCCTGTTCCTTTAGCCCGGTTAATTTCTGAAATTTATCGTAATTAACACTGTTAAAAGGCAGCCATTTTCGTAACGAATAAGTAAAGGAACTCTCCCAGATTTGTATTAATATATTGTCAGCCCTTATGAAATCCAGTTCCAGCATTATTTCCTGTCTTCCAAGAACAACAGGTTCGCGAACCGTAGAAAAAAATTCGCCGATGCTTTCCGTTCCCGCTTTGATACATACGATTGCCGCCTTGCCGTGAATACGTTTATATTGGATTAACGGATATGAATAACGCAAACCACCGTCTTCCGTATGATTATGGAACAGAATATTATTGGATGACAACATGTTTACTACCGCTCCTCTAAACTTCGGAATTTCATGGTGTTGAATGGAATTTTTAAATTCAACAATTAATAATGGTGTTTTCTCGATATTCATTACAACAACTTAACTCTAAAAAACTGTTTGTTTACAACAAATTAAGGCTACTAAAAGCTAACTCTTATATTAAAAAACAGCGCAAAAGTAATGGATTATTTTTATATGTACAAAAGGGATTAGAAACACGATTAACCGAATAAAGTTCAATTTTATTTTATCTATTGTCATGTCATGCCTCAAATATCTGAACTGTGATTCTTTTGATTTTACCGGACTATTGAAGACCACATCTCCGGCAAACACTCTCGACGATAAATAATCATCTCCTGACCACCTGGAGTCTTCGGAAAAGAAAAAACATAGTGTATTTTTCGTCCTGGAGTCTCCGGGAAGGAAAATACACTGTGTTTTTTTCGTCCTGGAGTCTTCGGGAAGGAAAAAGCTCAGTGTATTTTTCGTCCTGGAGTCTCCGGGAAGGAAAATACATAGTGTATTTTTCGTCCTGGAGTCTCCGGGAAGGAAAAAGCACAGTGTATTTTTCGTCCTGGAGTCTCCGGGACGAAAAAAGCACAGTGTATTTTCGTCCTGAAGTCTTCTGCATGAAAAATCCAATCAGATTTTTCGTCTCGGAGCTTTCGGCATCCAAAATTCACAGGAATTTTTCGCCTCGAAGCTACATTTTTTTCTGTTTTTATATCACAATTTTCGCCCGCGTACTGTATAACAATATTCATAAGATATTTGCTTTCCTGATTAAGTATTTTTCCGTTCTTTAATAAGGTTACCTGTATCAGTATCCATCTGTTGTATCTGTTCCTGCAACTCAAGCTGACGGGTAAACCATTTTCCTTTTTTTCTGCTGTTTTCATCGGCTTTTTCTTCCGGAAGACCCGATTGCTGATAGTCGTACAGTTTTGCTTTCAGGCGGGAGAGTTTTTCCCTTGTTAAACTAACGTCGCCTGTCACCTTTTAATTTCGCCTGTTTTTTTACCGGTTTAGGTTCCGGCGGCGGTGGTGGTGGCGTCACGGTCAGCCCCTTTTTATAGAGCGACATCAGCAAAACGAACCCGGCGGCAATCAGGGGAATACTCAGCCACTGTCCCATATCGAGCGGCAGTTTTTCCTCGAATCCGGCCTGCACCTCCTTCAGAAATTCGATGCAGAAACGTGCGCCGAAAAGCAGAATCAGGAAAAATGAAAAGATAACCCCGTCTCTGAACGGAGGCCGTTTTTTGAGATATATAAGATAAAGAAATATGAAGATTGTCAAATAACACAGCGCTTCATATATCTGCGTAGGATGTTTCGGAACAGTTTCGTGATGCCTTACAAACACAAATCCCCATGGCAGACTGGTTGCATGCCCGTAGATTTCGGAGTTCATAAGATTCCCGATCCTGATAAAAAAACCTGCCAGAGCAATAGTTATCACTATCCTGTCGAGTATCCACAGGTAGGGGACTTTATTTTTCCGGCTGTAATAATACAGTCCCAGCAAAATCCCTATTGCCGCTCCGTGACTTGCCACACCCTCGAAGCCCGTGAATTTCCCGTTGCTGAACGGTATGAATATTTCCCAGAAATGGGGAATGAAATAGTCGGGATGATAAAACAGACAGTGTCCCAGCCTCGCCCCCAGGAAAGTACCCAGGAAAACGGGAACAAGTATATTGTCCCACAGCGTTAAGGGCTTATGCTCCCTTTCGATCATTTTCCTGAAGATAATCATGCCGAGAATGAAAGAAACGGCAAACATCAGGCTGTACCACCGGAATCTTAAAAAGCCAAAATCTAAAATATAGGGCGAAACGTCCCATTTAATGGAGAGAAATTCGTATATCATAACATTTTATATTAAATAATAATAAATTATAGCGGCGGCAAAAGTAAGTATTTTTTTTAACGTATTTTAATCGTTGCGTGCGCAACAATCCTCTCCCGTCCGGCGCCACAGTCAGGCATACGTCCCGCATCCGGTGTTTTTTCATTAAGTTGCGATAAAATTAGTACTTTAGCGCGCATTTTAAGCGGTAATAAACGACATTAAACCACATATAAGGTTTTGAATAACATGTTATTATAATGGAAGAAAAGAACGAAAGAATTATTAAGATCAACATCGAAGAGGAGATGAAGACATCGTACATCGACTATTCGATGTCAGTTATTGTATCACGCGCACTTCCCGACGTGCGCGACGGGATGAAACCGGTTCATCGCCGCATATTGTTCGGAATGGGAGAAATGGGCATATACGCCAACAGGCCGCATAAAAAATGCGCACGTATCGTCGGAGACGTCATGGGAAAATATCACCCTCACGGCGACAGTTCGGTTTACGACGCCATGGTTCGCCTGGCACAGCCCTGGAGCATGCGCTACATGCTGGTCGATGGGCAGGGAAACTTCGGATCCGTTGACGGCGATTCGGCAGCCGCCATGCGTTATACCGAAGCCCGTCTGTACAAAATCTCCGAAGACATACTTGCCGATCTGGATAAAAACACAGTGGATTTTGTATCCAACTACAGTGAAGAATACGAAGAACCCGTTGTGCTTGCCACCAAAATCCCCACACTGCTGGTCAACGGAGCCTCGGGAATTGCAGTAGGCATGGCAACCAATATGCCTCCGCACAACCTCCGGGAAATATGCAACGCAGTCATTGCATATATCGACAACAGCGAAATCAGCGTTGACGAACTGATGCACCACGTGAAAGGCCCCGATTTCCCAACCGGAGCCACCATATACGGAATACAGGGCATTAAGGACGCATACGAAACAGGACGCGGACGAATAGTAGTCAGAGCAAAAACAGATATCGAAATTGCCGAAAACGGACGGGAAACCATAGTTGTCACCGAAATACCGTATCAGGTAAACAAAAAAACCTTGATAGAAAACATTGCCGAACTTGTCACCGACAAAAAGATAGAAGGCATCTCGTATGTAAACGACGAAAGCGACCAGCACGGAATGCGCATAATACTTAAAGTAAAGCACGAGGCAGTTGCAAACGTCGTTCTCAACAATCTTTTCAAGCACACACAGCTTCAGTCAAGCTTCCCGGTAAACAACGTTGCCCTTGTCGATGGACGCCCAAGGCTGCTCAATCTCCGGCAACTGATTAAATACTACGTAAAGCACCGTCACGAAGTCGTAGTGCGGCGAACACGGTTCGATCTCGAACATGCCGAAAAACGCGCCCACATACTTGAAGGACTGTTTATCGCCCTCGATAACCTCGATGCGGTAATCGCAACCATCCGCGCTTCAAAAACCCCCGACGAAGCACGTACCGGACTGATGGCGCAGTTCAGCCTCTCCGAACCACAAGCTTCCGCAATCATCGACATGCGCCTGCGACAGCTCACAGGTCTGGAAAGAGACAAGATGAAAGAAGAATACGACGAACTGATGCGCCTTATCGACAGCCTGAAAGCAATACTTGCCGACGAAGGCCTGCAAATGAAAATAATCAAGGACGAACTTGTCGAAGTACGGGAAAAATACGGTGACGAACGCCGTACAAACATAATCCTTACCGCCGACGAATTTAATCCCGAAGACTTTTACGCCGACGAAGACGTAATCATCACAATCTCGCACCTGGGATACATCAAGCGCACGCCACTCAACGACTACCGCCTGCAAAGCCGCGGAGGAATAGGATCGAAAGGAAGCACAACAAGAGACGACGACTTCATCGAGCATATCTACATGGCCAACATGCACAGCACCATGCTGTTTTTTACCGGAAAAGGCCGGTGCTACTGGCTGAAAGTTTACGAAGTCCCCGAAGGCTCGAAAACATCCAAAGGCCGTGCAATCCAGAATGTAATCAACATTGAAGCCGACGACAAGGTAATGGCATACATCAACGTCAAAACCCTCGCCGACGAAGAATATATCAACAACAATTATATAGTATTGTGCACAAAACGGGCAACCGTCAAAAAAACCCGGCTCTCAGAATATTCCCATCCCCGTGTAACAGGCGTCAACGCCATAACCATCAGGGATAACGACGAACTCCTGGAAGCATCCCTGACCAACGGCTCAAACGAAATCATCATGGCCGCAAGAGAAGGAAAAGCCGTAAGATTCAGCGAAGCCGATGTCCGTCCAATCGGACGCACGGGAGCAGGCGTGCGCGGAATGACAATCGACGAAAACGACGAAGTGATCGGAATGGTATGTGCACAAGATCAAAGCGCCCAGATACTGGTAGTTTCCGAAAACGGCTTCGGAAAACGCTCGGAAATGGACGACTACCGCGTAACAAAACGCGGAGGAAAAGGAGTGAAAACCTTGAACATTACGGAAAAAACAGGAAAACTGATCGCAATAAAACATGTTACCGACGACAACGACCTTATGATAATCAACAAATCGGGTTTGACAATACGCATGGCCATTTCGGAAATAAGGCTCTTGAAAAGAACAGCACAGGGCGTGATACTCATCAAGCTGAGAGACAAGGATTCGATTGCCGCCGTAGTACAGGTAAACAAAAGCGAAGAAAAATCGGTGGAAAACGCTGAAAGCACTCAACCCGGAAATACCGAAGCAACGGAAACAATAAGCGAATAGATCGAGTTATGAGAAAATTACTGATTACAGTATTTATACTTTTAAGTGCGGGCGCAGCATCGTCCCAGAAATTTCACAACAAAATTGCAGCAAGCGACAGAGATATTGCACATGCAAGGAAAGGAGCCAGCGTCAAGACATGGATTGCCAGAGGTAAACTGTTCTATGACATAGCTCACAGTCCCGCATCGAACCTTATGGCGGGAATGAGCGAAAAAGACTACAAAATCGCCATAGAAGGCGAAACAGTCATCGAAACCGTTGAAACCATCGACGGTAAACAGTACAAAGTACATACGCTGTCCGACAAAAAAATGTACCTCGCATCGGGAATGTTGATGTTCTGGGACATCCTCAAATACGAAGTCCCCAACCCCGTATGGAAATCATACGAAGCATATCAGAGAGCAAAAATCCTCGACAGAAACGGCAAAAACTTGCAAAAAATAGCCGACGGTCTCGACCTGCTGGCAACACTGTCGAAAAACGAAGCGTTCAACAAATACTACGCCGGCAAACTTGCCGAATCGGTTGAACTGTTCATATTCTCAGTCACCTGCTCGGCAGACCCCCTGATCGGAAAAACCGATTCGCCGGGCTATTATTTTGCAGGCGTGATATCGAGCAATATCGGCAGAGATTCCATTGCCGAAAAATACCTGCGCAGGGCAATAACTCTGGGCTATACCGAAGGAGGAGACGCCTATGCTTATCTCGGAAAAACGCTGATGAGCCTCGATCGTCCCAACGAAGCCAGGGAAGTGCTGGAAAAAGGATTTGCCGCAAACCCCGACAATCCGCAGATAATATTTTCCCTGATCAACAATTACATGGCCTCGGGAAACAATCCTAAGGAAATACTGCCCCTGATAAAGAAGGCACAGCAGTCGGAACCAAATAATCCCGGATTATATGCCGTTGAAGGGCAGCTGCATGAACGGACAGACAATCTGGAAGCGGCCATCGAATGTTTCAAAAAATCCACAGCCGTCGATCCGGACTATTTCTACGGCTATTCGGCGCTGGGACTACTGCACTTCAATCTGGGCGCACAATATACCGCACAGGCTGTGGCGGAAAAAAACAACGCTGAATACGAACGTCTGCTGAATCTTGCCGATGCACAGCTCAAGCAGGCGCTGCCATTCCTCGAAAAAGCATTCAACCTGTCTGGAGGCGATACATCGTTAGCCCAGCCCGTAATCCATGCGCTGAGGGATATTAACTTCCGTTTTCGCTACGAAAATGAAACGTACAAGGCAAACGTAGAAAAGTATTCGAAACTTTTGGGTAAATAATAACATACAATGAACATATTATCTTTATTTGTAGCAGTACCGGTTTTAATGCTGCTGTCTTTGTTTATATGCCGAAACATGAAGCAAATACGTGCTGTCATGGTAACGGGAGCCTCGGCGCTGATGGGTTTGGCGGCCGTGCTGGCAGCGATGTTTGTACACGAAAGAGCGCTGTCCGGCAGTGAAATGCTTTTTACCGACAGCATCGTCTGGTACGAATCGCTGAACATACACTATGCCGTTGGAGTCGACGGCATTTCAGTGTTAATGATAGCCCTGTCAGCGATTATCGTGTTCACGGGCGTTTTCTCGTCGTGGAACATGCCGAGGGAATATTTTATGTGGTACTGTCTGCTGACAGTCGGCGTTTTCGGGTTCTTTATCTCGCTCGACCTTTTCACGATGTTTCTTTTCTACGAAGTCGCCCTGATTCCGATGTATCTCCTTATAGGCGTATGGGGTACCGGACGCAAGGAATATTCGGCAATGAAGCTGACGCTGATGCTGATGGCAGGATCGGCGTTTCTGCTTACCGGTATTTTAGGAATATATTTCACGTCGGGACACACAAGCATGAATATCGTTGAACTGGCCGGCAAAACTATTCCGATGTCGCACCAGTACTGGATATTTCCGGTTACCTTTCTGGGTTTCGGAACGCTTGGCGCCCTGTTTCCATTTCACACCTGGTCGCCCGACGGACATGCCTCCGCGCCCACTGCCGTCTCGATGCTTCATGCCGGAGTGCTGATGAAACTCGGCGGATACGGATGTTTTCGCGTTGCAATATACCTCATGCCGGAAGCCGCTCACGACCTTTCATGGATATTTTTGATACTTACAGGCACAAGCGTGGTTTACGGAGCGTTCAGCGCCGTGGTGCAGACCGATTTGAAGTACATCAATGCCTATTCGTCGGTAAGTCACTGCGGACTGGTGCTTTTCGCAATACTGATGCTGAACCGCACGGCTATGACCGGAGCAGTGCTGCAAATGCTGTCGCACGGACTTATGACAGCCCTGTTCTTTGCCCTTATCGGTTTGATATACGGACGTACACATACGCGCGACATCCGCGAAATGGGAGGCTTGATGAAAATCATGCCCTTTGCCTCCGTCTGCTATGTAATTGCGGGTCTGGCCTCGCTGGGTCTTCCGGGACTGAGCGGGTTCGTTGCCGAAATGACCGTATTCATTGGCTCGTTTGAACATGCCGACCTGTTCCGCCGGATACTGACCGTAACGGCAACCTGCTCTATCGTGATTACTGCCGTGTATATACTTCGCACGGTGGGTAAAATACTTTACGGCCCGGTACTGAACGAACATCATCTTTCGCTCTCCGATGCTTCGTGGTACGAAAAAGTGTCGGTGGTAACGCTTATTGCAGGAATAGTATTTATTGGAGTCATGCCTTCTTCGGTGTCCGACATCATAAGCAGCAGTCTCGCTCCCGTTATCAAATATTTAAGTTTATTATAAAGTTAAAAACACATGGATCTAAGTAATTTTCTAAAAATGCAGCAGGAGACCGGCTTAATGGTCATATTTTTAATCCTGGTAATCTACGACATATTCGGCAGCGTCCGCTCCAAAAAATGGCTTCATCCCACAGTCTGCATATTGTTTGGGATACATACTGTTGCCGGCTTTTTTGTCCACTCCGAAGGCATTGCCTTTGGAGGAATGTATGTCAGTTCGGCGATGACCGTTATGATGAAAAACATACTCAACATAGCAACTTGTTTCGTGCTTATGCAGTCCGGACAGTGGCTGAACTCGGAACCTGCCCTTAAACAGCGCGAGGGAGAATTTTATACTTTGACAGCCGTAACTCTGCTGGGCATGTATCTGATGATATCCGCAGGAAACTTCATGATGCTGTATATCGGCGTGGAAACAGCCTCCCTTCCTCTGGCCTGCCTCGCCGCATACAACAAATACAGGGAACGTTCAGCCGAAGCAGGAGCTAAATTCATCCTTATTTCAGCGCTTTCGTCGGGAATAATGATGTTCGGGCTTTCGTATCTTTACGGAGCAACGGGTACACTGTATTTCAGCGATATGAGTTCGCTTGTGTCGGGCAGTGCGATGACGCTGTTTGGCTTTGTGTTTTTCTTTGCCGGACTTGCATTTAAAATATCGCTTGTGCCGTTCCACCTATGGACTGCCGACGTGTATGAA
>JAISDK010000011.1 GCA_031264875.1 Prevotellaceae bacterium | reverse complement strand
TCAGAACTCCGGTATTTCCTGCAGCATCACTGATTTGCCCGTTTTGTATGCTTAATTTCGAATTGGTTATGTCGATACTGGAGTTCACGGTGTAGCGGGTTTGAAGATAATCGACTGTAAGTCCCACGCTGTCTATCTTCAGATTGCCCGATATATTTGGATTTGTGAGAGTGCCGCGAATTTTCATGCTGCCGTTCAACATTCCTTCGATCTTGGATACTATTCCTTCCAAAAGCGGTTCTATAACTCCTATCTTAAAGCTTTTAACATTGACGTCGGCATCAATCTCCCCCGAAGCCGGGAAAATCGATCCGTATATCGAAGAATGCAGTTCGTGACCGTATGAGATGCGGCTTGCAATGTCGATGCACTGCTTGTCGTTGTTCCACATGCTGCCAAGCGTTACGTTACCGATGGTATCGCTGTTGATAACGAGGGTATCAAGGAGTATGCTGGAAATCATGTAGGGCGTTCCATAAAGCCCGTACAGGTCAATTTCGCCCGAAACCTTTCCGCCAATCTGGTAGCCGAGCTGGGATATGTATCGGTTGATTCCCCTCAGCCTGTAATCTGTAAGCGATATTCTGAGAGAATCGTTTGGGTTTTGCGAAACGGTTCCCGAAATTTCCACCTGCTGTCCTCTCCTGTTTATGTTAAATCCTTCTATATTAAACTTGCTGTTTTCGATTTTCACAAATGTCGGCGACAGGTTCCATCTCTGACCGAAAAATGTAATGTCCGATTCGTTGATGCTTATGTTTGCCTGCAGCTTGCCTTTTGTTTCGGGACTGTACGCGAACTGTGTGGCAAAAGAAATGTCCGTGTCCGATTCGTTGATCGAATCGGTAAACAGGAAGCGTGTCAGTATTTTATCGTGAAGTACCGAATTGTCGAGCCTGAAATTGTTCACTGCAATCGCCGGAGTTACCAGATTGCCCGACAGGTTTACGGTAAGCGAATCGGAATTATTGCCGCAGAACAGTTTTAAGTCCGAAATATAATTGCTGTTATAGGCTATCTTGCCTGCATCAAGCCCGATGCTGATTCTGGAGCCGGTGTCGATTTTCACGTTCAGCCTGGCGTCTCTTTCAACATAAAGACCGGGAACAATGATTCGTGCAATATCTTTTGCATTTTTTATATGTGCATTAAAATCATATTCCGCTGCCGGCTTGACAGGCTGCGGTTTTGCAGACAGCAGTTCCGGTACGTGCGACTGTATTATATACTGAAGATGTTCGACGAAATTGCCCAAATCGCTTTGTCCAAAATATTTGGCGTCCATAAATCCGGATTTCAGCTCAAGGGAGTTTTTGTTGCCGCTGTTGTCTGAGGCCAGCACGATTTTACCCAGATCGACGTTGCCCGTATTGTCGGAATACTGGAGGCTGTCGATGGTTAATTCCCCGACATAGTCCAGAATGCTTGAAGCCTTGAAGTTTGCATTGATATTTGCGCTGACGGCGGACATGCTGTCTCTTTTATTGAAGTTCAGTTTTGCCAGGTCGGCATGTTTCAGAATGGCGTCGAACTTGAAAATCGGGATACCGTCGTCTCCGGTTAAATCGATGTTTCCGTTAAAGTCGAGACCGAGATTGGGTTCCGAGATTTTCACCTTACCGTCAAAAGACCGGTTTACAAGACGTCCTTCAAGCTCGACATTGCTGTATTTATAGCCGTTGAACTCCAGCGCAGAGATGTTACCCTTGCCGAAAATATCGTTTTTGCCACTCAGGGCAGTTCCGTCCACCGCTATGTTAAATCCTGCCTGTCCGATTACCGGAGAGTTAATCAGCTGTCCAACATTAAAATCTACCGCCGCAAGCTGTCCATTGAATCTGGTGGAATTTTCCCGGTTTTTAAACAGTATATCCATTTCCAGAATACCCGGACTGCTGTTCAGGTATCCGTAAGCCACAAAATCATTTAGAAATCCCGTATAAGTTCCGTTAAAGTGCATGTCGCCAAATTCGTACAGAGTGTTTTTGCCTGCAAATTCTCTGCCGGTGATGCTTTCAACTACGGTTACAATATCGTTAGGATTGGTATCCAGCTGTTTCAAATCGAGAAATATCATTGTGCTCTCTATATCCGGCAGTCCGAAAATGCTGAAGCGTCCGTCGAGATATGTTCGTCCGAGAGTTTCCATTCTGAAATTGTCGCTTCGCAGGTCGGCGACATGCCCTGTAATCTGTCCGTTAAAATTCGCTGTTACAGGTATTCTGCTAAGCACGGGGGCAAAGTATCCGAGCGTGATAAAATCTATATACGAATCGTATATATCGACATCAAAATTCACTTTGTTTACAAAATCGCTAAAATCGCTGCCTCCGCCGTACAGCAGGCTCAGGTTTCTCATCCTGACGTCCGAAAAGTCGTCGATGATTCTAAGTTCCCTGAGCGTCACCTCCTTTCCGAAACAGATAATGCCGGTATCCGCCGTCATCCGCTGTATGTTAAGCCCCGACCGCTCTCTGAACGAAAAGTCGTTTACTCTGAATGTCAGCGTATCGTTTTTAATGGATATTCTGTCGGCGTCGAGATTGATGTTCGATACCGACATGTTTTTGTAGATGATGCCTTCCGGCTGTTCGTCCTCCGACGGAGCGTCGTTAAGCTGCATGACGTATCTGAAATTTCTCAGTTCAAGCGATTTGGTATTAACCCGGAATGTGTTTTTAATTATATCCTCCACACTTTCGTATTCTTCCTCCGCATCCTGTTCGGCGTCCGCATCCTGATTTTTCAGTTTTCTGATGACGTCTGTGATATTTGTACCTGCCGAATCGCTTTTGAGGCAAAATATTCCATCGGTAAGCCTAAGTCGGTTCAGTGTAAGAGCGCGTCCGCTAAGCGGCAAGTTTCCAATGGTGGCGTCAAGCCGCGAGACATACATCAAAGTGTCCCGGTCGGCGTCCTCGACATATACTCCGTTGAGGCGTATCCTGTTAAAGAAGGATATATTGACGGATTTAACGCTTATGACCGTTTGCAGCTTCTCCGAAAGCTTTACGGACACGTGACCCACTATAGCAGTCTGAACAACGGGAATACTGAGAATAATTGGAGGAAGCAGTAATATAATCAGTAATATAACCAGCGTGCGCGAAATAATGCGCTTCCATTTTCGTTTCTTTGGTTTAACCTGTCGTTCTGTATATTTTGTTCTATTCCCTTGCATTTTAATCTAAAATTCGCCCCCAAAGGTATATGAAATTCGTAAATGCAAAAACAAATCGCCTGCCATTCTCTGTAAATTATTATGATACATGCTTTAAAAACTTATTGTGCGATGATAAAGGCGACGGTCTTGTGTCTTCGCCCGGCGTAGTCTCCAGGACAATGTCGCCAAGTTAAGGATTGAAAACCCTGTAATCATTAGCACAGGGTAATGCCAAATATCGTCAATTTAAGGGATTGACGCCGTACGGCGTCTAATTTGCTATAACCCCGTGCAAGCGGAGCGCAGCTCGGGGTATAAATGCCCCCTCTCTATCGGAACTGCGAAGCAGTTCAACTCCTTGCGGAGTTGTGTTGTAGAGACGTGATGCATCACGT
>JAISDK010000285.1 GCA_031264875.1 Prevotellaceae bacterium | reverse complement strand
ATAACCCTGCGCCGGATATGAAACGGCAAATGTTTGTTTTAGCGCTCTGTTAAAACGAATAACGTTCTACAAAATAAGCGAAGCGCTTCGCAAAATCTGCGAAGCGCTTCTAAATCTGCGTCATTATAGCCGTGCGCCGGCGTCCCGTCATTCGTCAAATATCACATTTGCGCTCTGATTTTTTCTGCCACAGCTTCAAATTCTTCCCTGCTGAGATGAAGTTTTTCCCTTCTGAAATCGGCATCTTTTTCGTTTTCTATCGGGATCAGATGAATATGGGCATGAGGAATTTCAAGTCCAAGCACAATCATGGCTACCCTTTTGCAACTGATTGATTTTGCAATTGCTTTTGCCACCTTTTGTGCAAATACCGTCAATCCGGCAAGCTCGTCGGCGTTTAAATCGAAAATGTAATCGACTTCCCTTTTCGGAATCACCAAAGTATGGCCTTCAGTCAGCGGGTTAATATCCAGAAAGGCATAGTAATTTTCATCCTCCGCAATCCTGTACGAGGGAATCTCGCCTGCAACTATTTTTGAAAAAACTGTCATATCTCTAAATTTATGATTATAAATAATTTTATTTGCTGTTTTGCGGGACAAAAGTATAATCTTTTTGGCAGACAGCAATTTTTTTTGCCGATTGTATTTTTATTATTACTACATTTGCGAAAATTTTTAATAATATGTATCTATTAGGATGTGATATTGGAAGTTCGTCAGTGAAGGCTTCCATAGTGAATCAGGAAAACGGGCTTACAGTGAGTTCGGAATTTTATCCGAAAGAAGAAGCTCCAATTAAAACATTAAAAGCAGGTTGGGCTGAACAGAATCCCGAAGACTGGTGGGACTACTTAAAATTAGCAATTAAACAGGCAATTAAGAACGGAAATATCAATGGCAAAGACATCGAAGCCATTGGCATTTCGTATCAAATGCACGGGCTGGTGCTGGTTGACAGGAAGATGGAAGTACTGCGGCCTGCGATCATCTGGTGTGACAGCCGTGCCGTTCCATACGGCGAAAAAGCCTTCAGGAATATAGGTGAAGAACGCTGTCTTTCACATTTGTTAAACTCGCCCGGCAATTTTACCGCAGCCAAACTGGCATGGGTTAAGGAAAACGAACCCAGCCTGTTTGATTCCGTTTACAAATTCATGCTGCCGGGAGACTACGTAGCAATGAGGATGACAGGCGACGCCGTAACAACCGTATCGGGATTGTCGGAAGGAATTTTCTGGGATTTCAAAAAAGGAGAAATTTCGGAAGACATTTTGAACTGCTTTGGCTTCGAAAAAGACATTGTTGCAGATATTTATCCCACATTTGGCAAACAGGGAGAACTGCTGGAATCCGTAGCTGCGGAACTCGGCATGAAAAAAGGCGTTCCCGTAACTTACCGCGCCGGCGATCAGCCAAACAATGCCTTGTCGCTTAACGTATTCAATCCTGGAGAAATCGCTGCAACGGCAGGAACGTCGGGCGTTGTTTATGGCGTAAACGACAGGGTGAATTACGATAAACATTCGCGGGTAAACACTTTCGCTCACGTAAATCATACCGAAAAGCAGACCCGTCTGGGAATTTTACTGTGTATCAACGGCACCGGTATTCTCAACTCGTGGATAAAACGAAATGTAGCCTCCGAAGGCATCACATACAATGAGCTGAACGATATTGCAGCAACCGTTCCGGCAGGTTCGGAAGGACTTGTTATCCTGCCTTTTGGAAACGGAGCGGAACGCATGTTGCAAAACAGGGAAACAGGATGTTCCTTCCATGGATTGAACTTCAACATCCACAGTCGCAAGCATATCATTCGCGCCGCACAGGAAGGCATCGTCTTCTCGTTCAAATATGGAATCGAAGTGATGAACGAAATCGGAGTCGATGTAAGCATTATCCGTGCAGGCAATGCCAATATGTTTTTAAGTCCCGTATTCCGCGAAGCTCTGGCAAGTGTAACGGGCGCTGTGATAGAACTCTATGACACCAATGGCGCCGTCGGAGCGGCTAAAGGCGCAGGAATCGGAGCGGGAATATACAAATCGCCGCAGGAAGCATTCGGCTCGTTGAAAAAACTGGATGAAATAGAACCCGATACGTCAAAATCGGACAGATATCTTGAGGCTTATGAAATCTGGAAAAACAAATTAAATAGTTAAGAATTAAAATATTAAAAATAATTAATAAAAATTTAGATTATGAGTTTTTATAAAGGTGAAAAAGAATTTTTTCCGGGAATAGGAAAAATTCAATTTGAAGGACCGGAGTCCAAAAATCCGTTTGCGTTTCATTATTATGATGAAAACAAAATAGTTTCAGGTAAAACACTGAAAAACCATCTGCGTTTTGCGATGGCATACTGGCACACTCTGTGCGCTGAAGGCGGCGACCCTTTTGGTGGAGGAACAAAATCATTTCCATGGAACTGTTCTACCGACCCGATTACCCGCGCCAAACACAAGATGGATGCAGCTTTTGAGTTTTTAACAAAGGCGAACATTCCTTATTACTGTTTCCACGATGTGGACGTGGTGGACGAAGGCCCGTCGCTGGCAGAGTTCGAAAAACGCCTGGTGATTATGGTCGATCATGCAAGAGAGCTTCAGAAAGCTACTGGCAAGAAACTGTTGTGGGGTACGGCAAATGTGTTCAGTGCAACCCGTTACATGAACGGCGCCGCTACAAATCCCTATTTCGGTTCTGTTGCCTGTGCAGGTACGCAAATCAAGAACGCCATTGATGCAACCATCGCGCTTGGCGGCGAAAACTATGTATTCTGGGGCGGTCGCGAAGGCTATATGAGTCTTCTGAATACCAACATGAAACGTGAAAAGGATCATCTGGCGAAAATGTTGAGCATTGCCCGCGATTATGCCCGCAAAAACGGATTCAAAGGCACTTTCCTTATTGAGCCGAAACCGATGGAACCGACAAAACACCAGTATGATCAGGATACGGAAACGGTTATCGGATTCCTTCGCCATTACGGTCTGGACAAGGATTTTGCCATCAATATCGAAGTAAACCACGCTACTTTGGCGGGACATACGTTTGAACACGAGTTGCAGGCTGCTGTCGATGCAGGTATGCTTTGCAGCATCGACGCCAATCGTGGCGACTATCAAAACGGCTGGGATACAGACCAGTTCCCGATGGATTTGTTCGAGCTGGCTCAAGCATGGCTGATAATTCTCGAAGGAGGCGGCCTGACTACCGGCGGCACTAACTTTGACGCTAAAACCCGCCGCAATTCTACCGATTTGGAAGATATTTTCATTGCCCATATCGGCGGTATGGACGCATTTGCACGCGCTCTGATTATTGCTGCTGATATTCTCGAAAAATCCGATTATAAAAAATGGCGCAAAGAGCGTTACGCATCTTTCGACAGCGGTGAAGGAAAGGATTTCGAAGACGGGATACTTACTCTCGAAGATTTGCGGGATATTGCACTGCGCGACGGCGAACCGAAACAAATCAGTGGAAAACAGGAACTGTATGAAATGATAATCAATCATTACATCTAAAACCGGCTCGGAGTCATGGAAAACAAAAGAGATTACAATTTAAAGTATGTAATCGCTATTACTTTGGTCGCGACTCTCGGCGGCTTGCTGTTCGGTTACGATACTGCGGTGATTTCGGGAACAGTAGAATCGCTTCGCAAATTTTTTATCGAACCTCACGGTTTGCCGCTCGATCAGGCAAATGCTCTTGAGGGCTTTGTTGTTGGCAGCGCTTTGATTGGCTGTATTATAGGTGCATCGTTTGCAGGCTGGCTCAGTCAGCGGTACGGACGTCGCAATACGCTTATCTTTGCAGCTTTTCTTTTTCTGTTCTCGGCAATTGGCTCGGCCTGGCCCGAAATATTTGTCGGCATGCCCGGAAGCGGAGACTATACGTTTACCAATCAGTTTGTCATTTACCGTATTATTGGCGGAGTGGGAGTAGGATTGGCATCCATGGTTTCGCCAATGTATATTGCCGAAATAGCGCCTGCACGCCAGCGTGGCAAATTAGTTGCGTGGAACCAGTTCGCTATCATATTCGGTATGCTGGTTGTCTATTTTGTAAATTATACCATTGCCTTGCAGGGAGATGCCGGATGGCTGCACAGTACTGGCTGGCGCTGGATGTTTGCCTCCGGAATCATTCCGGCAACTCTTTTCCTGGTATTGCTGTTTTTTGTGCCGGAAACGCCGAGGTATCTTGCCATGCGAAACAGATACGATGCTGCCTTTTCTATTCTCGAGCGTCTGGTTGGCAAGCGGGAAGCTGAAAATGAAATTGCTCAAATCAGAGAAAGTTTGAAGGAAAAAACGCCTTCCATACGTCCGTACTATAAGTTTATGATGACATGGCTGGTGTTGTTTCTTGTTGTGTTCCTCGTCCTGAAATTAACTGGGAATACTAATGCTCTGGAAATATCGCTGATATGCAGTTTCTTCGTTTCGCTTGTCTTGCCGGTTCGTTCGTATGGCTTGCTGATTATACTGGTAGGCGTATTACTGTCGGCATTCCAGCAACTTGTGGGAATCAATGTGGTGCTGTACTATGCGCCCGAGATTTTCAAGACAATGGGAGCCGAAACCGATGCGGCGCTTTTGCAGCAGATCATAGTTGGCGCTGTAAACCTGTCGTTTACCGTGCTGGCTATCCTTACCGTTGATAAATTCGGACGCAAACCGCTGATGATTATCGGAGCGCTGGTGATGGCTGTTTCCATGATGATTCTTGGAACAACGTTTTACGCTGACTCGGTTGGAATGGGATCGCTGATATGTATGCTGGTTTATACGGCAGGATTTGCAATGTCCTGGGGACCGGTGTGCTGGGTGCTGCTGGCGGAGATTTTCCCGAATTCTCTCCGGTCGGTGGTTATGAGTATAGCCGTTGCCGCCCAGTGGATTACCAATTTCCTTATATCGTGGACATTCCCCATGCTTAATAAAAACGAGTTTCTCACCGAGACTTTCAATCACGGAATGGCATACTGGATATATGGACTGATGGGTATTCTGGCAGCTTTCTTTGTATGGAAGTGGGTGCCTGAAACCAAAGGTAAAACTTTGGAAGATATGAATAAACTCTGGAAAAAATAAACAGAATACTGTTGCATGAATTTGAGAGGTTGTTTGAAATCCATTCAAACAGCCTCTTTTTTATTCTACTTTTTGAAAGCCGGCTATGATATAATTGGGCAAAAAACCTGTATTATCGACAAATAATGGCTTTAGCTCAATGCCCAATGCCCTTGTGCTAATGATATCGTTATTTCATAGCCTGTTAGGATCATCGCATAATCGTCCGAACACAACTGGTCTGTAGCTTGCGGATATTTGGAAGCGTCGGATGTTTTTTGGAATTAAAAATTGTGTACTTTTGACCCCGGAAATTTAATTGAAATGATACACAGTATAGAACGTATAACAGAATTACTTTCAGAAATAAAACATCCCGAAACCGGAAAGGACATAGTGACCTTGGGGATAGTTCAAAATATCGAAACCGAAAATAACATCATTGCCATGAATTTAGTTTTCAAACCGAACGATGCGTTTGTTTCGTCAATAAAAAGAGCGGTTGAAGAGAAAATCAAACCGGTTTTTCCGGACGCCGAACTGCGGATACTGAATTTGAAAAGGCAGTCGCCAAAGCTGCCGAAAAAGGAATATCCCGATATTCATATAAAAAATATTATAGCAATAGCTTCGGGCAAGGGAGGCGTTGGAAAATCGACAGTTTCGGTAAATCTGGCGTCGGTTTTGGCGCAGAGAGGATTTAAAACCGGCTTGCTTGATGCTGACGTATATGGCCCTTCGATTCCAACAATGCTGGCGATGAACGACGTCCGTCCGGTAATGATAGAAAGGGATGGCTTTGAACTGATTGAACCCGTAGAAAAGTTTGGAATAAAATGCCTGTCTATCGGCTTTTTTCTTAATCCCGACGACGCAGTGATATGGCGCGGCCCGGCGGCGACCGGCGCTTTACGGCAGTTTGCGAAACAGTGCAACTGGGATGGCCTTGACTTTCTGGTTGTAGATCTTCCGCCCGGAACAGGCGATGTTCATCTCACCGTAACACAGGAACTTGACGTTACGGCAGCCATCATTGTCACCACGCCGCAGAAAGTCGCTCTTGCCGACGTTGTTCGCGGCACAAACATGTTTCGCAACAAGGACATCAATGTGCCGGTTGCCGGTTTGATTGAAAATATGGCATGGTTTACTCCTGCCGAACTTCCCGACAACAGATATTATATATTTGGCAAGGACGGAGGTAAACGTATGGCGGAAGAAACGGGGATTCCCTTTCTGGGCGAAATTCCCATAGTACAGAGTATCAGAGAAAGCGGCGACGCCGGTGTTCCCGCTGTATTGAACGGCAGTGTCATCGCGGACGCATTTCAAAAAATACTCGACGGTCTTTTACAGCAGCCGGTGATTAAAAAATAATTATATCAGCCATGGATTCTATATTTACAGTCGATCTGGACAGAGCGTTTTATGACAAAAATCCGAAATTGTATAAAATGCTGCCGAAATTTGTGCTTAATTACCTGAAACGAATTGTACATCAGGACGAAGTGAACGAAATACTCACAACCTACGGATATGAATACAGCGGGCTGTCGTTCAACCGTAAAGTGCTGGAACATCTGAACGTGACCTACACGGTTGATAACCGCGAAAACCTTCCCCCGAAAGACGGACGGTATATTTTTGCTTCGAATCATCCTCTCGGAGGGCTTGACGGAATTGTGCTGACCGACTTTATCGGCGAACATTATGGCAGCGTTAAATTTATTGTGAACGACATTCTTATGTATTTAACACCCTTGCGTGACGTTTTTACTCCGGTCAATAAGCACGGACGTCAAACGGTGGATTATGCTATGATGATCGACAGTCTTTACAGTTCCGACAGTCAGGTGCTGTACTTTCCGGCAGGTATATGCTCAAGGAAAATAAAAGGCGAAATAATTGACCTGGAATGGAAAAAGAGTTTTATCGCAAAGGCTGTGAAATACAGGCGGGACGTTGTGCCTTTGTTTTTCGACGGACGAAATTCAAGTTTTTTCTACAATCTTGCCAATATACGCACGTTGATGGGAATAAAGGCAAATATCGAAATGCTTTATCTTTCGGACGAAATGTTCAGGCAAAAAAACGCACATTTTACGGTGAAAATCGGCAAAAGTATTCCATACGGAGATTTGCAGAATGCAGGAATCAAAAAAGGCGTTGAATATGTTAGAAGCAAGGTGTATGAGCTTCAAAAAATCTGAAAATGGGAAAGGATAAACTGAGAAAATTTGAAGAAAACAAACTGTTTAAACATATCTTCCAGCCTTCCCGCAGCGATATGACGAACCCAAGCCCGCTATTCAGTGGAAAATGGAGCGAAAAATTCGGCAATTCCAATCCGATAATTCTGGAACTCGGATGCGGCAAGGGAGAATATACTGTCGCCCTGTCACGCAGGTATCCCGACCGGAATTTCATAGGGATAGATATCAAGGGAGCGCGAATATGGCGCGGAGCAAAGACTGTTGCGGACGAAAATATTCCGAATGCAGCATTTCTACGTATCCGTATTGAATTTATCGACAATTTTTTCGCACAGGACGAGGTCGATGAAATCTGGATTACTTTCCCTGATCCGCAAATCAACAAGCCCCGAAAACGGCTGACGTCTCCGGCGTTTCTCGACCGTTATCGCAAGTTCCTGAAAAGCGATGGCGCTGTACACCTTAAAACGGACAGCAGGATGCTGTTCAACTATACGCTGAATGTGATAAATGAAAACAGTTTTCCATTATTGTCCTCATATACCGATATATCGGCTCAAAATCCCGACGACGAACTTCTGAGTATAGAAACTTTCTACCAGGCGATATATTCTGCAAAAGGAATACCTGTGACTTATCTTAAATTTAAATTAAAAAACGACACTACAGTAGTAAGTAAACAGTAATTAGGCTGGAAAAACTGCAAAATATATAACAATTTGTATCTTTGCGCCGAATTTTAATATAATATGATGAAATTAATAAAAACAGTCTTTGTAATATTTATTTATTGCGTGAGTTTCACCGCCCTGCATACACAGGATATTGCTTCTCTGGGCGAGTGTCTCAAAATTGCTCTGGAAAACAATTATTCATTGCAAATTGTTAAAAACGAGGGAGAAATTGCAGCTAACGATTACACAAAAGGTAACGCCGGCCTTTTGCCAACAGTAGAAGCTTCGGCCGGATATTCCGGTTCAATTGGAGGTAACAGCATCACAGGCTTTTCCGATAATACTGTGAAAACAGGCGGGCAATTCGCAAATTCCGGTTCGACAGGGGTAAACGCTTCGTGGAACATTTTTTCGGGATATAAGGCGCAGGCCAGATATGCTCAACTGCGTGAATTAAAGGAAATCAGCGATTTGAATACCCAATTCGAAATAGAAAACCTTATTGCAAACGTGGCGGCAGAATATTATTATCTTATTCAGCAGGAACGCCACAGGAATAATCTCCAGTTTATTCTTTCCATATCGAAAGAACGTGTGCGAATTGCTGCAATAAACCGTGAACTGGGTTCTCAATCGAAACTGGAACTGCTACAGGCACAGGTGGACTTTAATTCCGACAGCTCGGCTTTAGTTCGACAGAAGCAACAGATACTTGCTTCGGAAATACGGCTCAAAACTCTTATGGGAGCGCTTAAACATGCTCATATTATGCCGGATGTGTCTGTACTTCTGCTTCCCGAACTTGTTTACCCCAATCTTTTGGAAAAAACTCTCAGCGAAAATACCCGGCTGCAGATTGCTGCTAAGCAGACTAACCTTTCGGAATATGACCTTAAAATCATACGTGCAAACAGTTATCCATATCTGAGGCTTACTTCGGGATATAATTACAGTTTTGACTTTTACAATAAAGGCGCTACAAAAAAATCGAGTACCAGGGGACTGGATTACGGACTGACTTTTGGCGTGCCGATATTCGACGGCGGAAATAGACGGCGTGAAATCAAAAGCGCTCAAATAGCATTGAAAAACAGGGAACTGGCTCTACTGGAGGCTCAGCTGGACGTCGAAGCTAAATTGCAGGAAATATACGGTTCGTATTCCAACTATCTCGTGCTGGTAGTGATGGAGCGGCAAAACCTGAAAACCGCTCACGAAAATTATGAGGCGGCTGCACGACGGTACCGCTTGGGAGAACTGGCCGGAATTGATATGCGCGAAGCTCAAAATTCGCTTCAGGATGCCGAAAAAAGACTTCTCGACGTGGAATATAGCGCTAAAGTCGATGAAATCAGCCTGATGATGCTGTCGGGAAATATTATGGAATATCTGTAGAATCATTAATGTCGAGATCTCCTGACCTCTTGGATAAACTGTATTGTAGTAATTTTACACTGGAAAACAAAACCAGCGGTTAAAACCACTGGCTGTATTTTACATTGGACTGTTGCCCGATGTCGTCAAGTTAAGCGTAAAATACCGGCTCGGTGTAGTCTCCCGACTACGTCGTGTTAAAAACAAGGCTCTACCTTGTAAAATTCAAAAACAGAATAAAGAAAATAGAATGAACAGTTTGCTGTTTGTTTTTGGGCTTCGCAAGGCAGAGCCTTGCTTTTAACACGGCG
>JAISDK010000206.1 GCA_031264875.1 Prevotellaceae bacterium | reverse complement strand
CAGACATATTGCCGTCAGCTGAAGCTGACGGATAAAAAGAATGTGTCTAATCCATTAACAATGTATGATTAAAACCCGGTAATGTTTTTCAGAAGAAAATACAGCATTGCAGAGACGGGTTTGCTGCAGGGCATGACCGACGTCCATTCTCATTTTCTTTACGGAGTGGACGACGGAATGCAGACGGAAGAAGAGACTTTTGCCGCACTGGATTATCTCGAAGAGCAGGGCGTTCAGAGCATATATCTCACTCCGCATCTCATGGAAAACTTTCCGGAAAACAATTCGAAATCTTTAAAACGTCATTTCGGGAATCTGATAAACAGATATACCGGCAGTATTGACTTGAGACTGGCTGCCGAATACATGCTCGACAGCGGTTTCGATTCGCATTTAGAAAACCTCGAAGACAAACCGCTTGCCATTGCAGATGCCCATCTGCTTGTGGAAACCTCATATCTCACTCCTCCCTTA
Organism: Prevotellaceae bacterium; assembly: GCA_031264875.1. Lineage (GTDB taxonomy): Bacteria > Bacteroidota > Bacteroidia > Bacteroidales > UBA932 > JAIRLF01. The sequence continues at coordinate 3,032 of JAISDK010000206.1, read as the reverse complement.
AACTTTCATCAAACAATCCAAAAGATCAAGCAAAAAGGCTATTCCATCATCCTTGCGCATCCCGAACGCTACCTGTACATGGATAAAAACGACTACAAAAAACTGAAAGCGGACGGCTTTCTGTTTTTTCAGCTAAATCTTCTTTCTCCCACAGGATATTACGGCAGACAGGTTCATGAAAATGCTGAATATCTTCTCAACAGTGATTTTTATACTTTCATGGGAACGGACATGCATAATCTGGCATCTCACAGACAGGCTTTCAACATTAAATCGCTGACTGCCAAAATGACAGACAAAATCAATGTCCTGATTGAAAATAACCGCCGGCTCTTTTTCAATTGAAGATTACATCGCGTAGCCCTCAAAATAATATTTCGCCCTTCAAATGAAATTCGGTTTATGCAATAAAAATATGTTATCTTTGCCCCGCTTTACGAGTTATAATTTTTACAATATAAATGCAGTAATAGCATGAACAATTATAAATTATTTATTTCTACAATGAAAACATATTTTTGTATGATAGCAATTTGTTTGGACGCCATAATATGCGGCGCTCAGACAGACAGTGTGTCCGGAACGATATTGCGCAAGGAAAAAACCGCATTTCAGACTGCCGGACAGTGGAAACCGGTAACGGATGTAAGGTCGGACGTGGCAATTGTTTACGGAGCGAACGACAGACGCGATCTTTCTTTCGAAGCGCGGGTGCAATCGTGGCGCGACAGAGGATATGTCACTCATTTCATGACCGGTATCGCATGGGGCGAATATCAGGATTATTTTACCGGCGGCTGGGATGGCAAATGGCATCTTGATGAAGGACAGGTTACTGTGAAAGGGGATACAATATGGCATGGACGGATGGTACCTTACATAGTCCCTTCGAAAAATTTCCTTGAATATATGAAGGAAAGGCATGTTAAACGGGTGATTGATGCAGGTATAGACGCCATCTACATGGAAGAGCCCGAATTTTGGATGCGTGGAGGATACAGCGAAGCGTTTAAACGCGAATGGGAAGACTATTATCATTTTCCCTGGCGTCCGCAACATGAATCGCCTGAAAATACCTATTTGGCGAACAAACTGAAATATTATCTGTATTACAGAGCTTTGGAAGAAGTTTTCACTTATGCCAAAGAATATGGCAGGAGCAGGGGGATGAACGTGAGGTGTTATGTCCCTACACATTCGCTGGTAAACTATTCGTCGTGGCAAATTGTCAGTCCCGAAGCCGCTTTAGTCTCGCTCCCATGTGTGGACGGCTACATCGCGCAGGTATGGACCGGCACATCGCGCGAACCGACATTTTTCAACGGGGTACGGAAAGAACGTGTTTTTGAAAATGCCTTTCTCGAATACGGTTCAATGGAATCGATGACCAGACCGACCGGACGAAAAATGTTCTTCCTGACAGACCCGATTGAAGACTGGTCGCGCGATTGGGCAGACTACAGGAAGAATTATCAGGCGACTTTTACAGCGCAACTGCTGTATCCCATGATTGCCGACTATGAAGTAATGCCCTGGCCCGACAGGATTTACGAAGGACTGTACAGTACTGCCGCAAATAGCGATACCAAAACGAAAATACCGCGTTTCTATTCGACCCAGATGCAGGTGATGATTAATACATTGAATGATATGCCTCTGTCGGACAACAGAGTAAACGGCTCGCAGGGTATAGGCGCGCTGATGTCCAATTCCCTGATGTTTCAACGGTTTCCTACCCATGCGGAATATGACGATCCTCAGTTTTCTAATTTTTACGGGCAAACTCTCCCTTTATTGAAACGCGGAATACCCGTCAGTACGGTTCATATCGAAAATACCGGATATCCGGATACATGGAAAGGATTGAAAGTTTTGATTATGTCCTATTCGAACATGAAACCGATGAGTCCCGATTATCACCGGCACATCGCGCAATGGGTAAAGGCTGGCGGAGTTCTGGTATACTGTTCGCAGGATATCGACCCGTATCAAACGACTATGGAATGGTGGAATACAAACGGGAATAACTACAAAACGCCTTCCGCCCACCTGTTTGAGATGCTGGATTTGACGGCATATCCCCCGTCGGGAGAATATCCCTGCGGAAAGGGCAAGGTATACGTACTTCGCGACGATCCCAAAAATTTTGTGCTGACTGCCTCAAACGACGAAATATATTTCTCGACTGTGAAAAAAGCTTTTGAGACAGGCGCCAATAAGGAAAAACTCGAAACAAAAAACAACCTGTATCTCGAACGGGGCGCATATATCATCGCATCTGTAATGGACGAAAGCGTTTCGTCAAAGCCCTTAGTATTGAAAGGTTTGTTTATTGATCTTTTCGATCCGGAATTGCCCGTACTGAAAACGAAAACCGTCAATCCTGGGGAACAGACTTATCTATTCGATATCCGTAAGATTTCGGACAAAACCAAACCGGCGGTATTGTGTGGAGCGGCAAGAATATACAACGAAATAGCAGGCAAAGGCTCTTATTCGTTTGTGGCAAAAAGTCCGGCTGAAACAAGTAATGTCTCCCGAATTTATTTGCCCGGCAAGCCTGAAAAAATAAGGATAAATCATATTGAAACAGGTGAATATTCATGGGATGAATCCTCGCATACCTGTTTGATTAAATTCGAAAATAATCCTGAAGGAGTATCGGTTAATATTGAATGGGATAATATTCAATAAATATAATTTTGTACATTTGTGCCTTGAATTAAAGAAAGATTTTCTATAAAATTTCATATAAAGTAATTGATAATGAATAAAACATATTAAATTAAAATGAAAAAAAGTTTGCTTAAATTAATGATGACCGCAGCGCTGGCTTTGTTTGCCGGTACGCTCGCGGCGAAGAAGGATGTTACTGTAGAACCTTTGCGTATATCCACGCAACAGAGAGTACCGTCCGATCTTGAAAAAGGTTCGCTGGTTGTGATAAACACCATCGAAAACTGGAATCCTGCTCAAACAGCGATTATTATCTGCGACATGTGGGATAAACACTGGTGCAACGACGCTACCGC
>JAISDK010000173.1 GCA_031264875.1 Prevotellaceae bacterium | reverse complement strand
GATTGCTTCGTACCTCGCAATGACGGGACAACGATGGTTTGCTCCGGTTTATGATGACGTCTGTTGTTATGTCCTGACTAAGCGTCATTTCACTTTTATACCACGCGCGGGACATTTTTGTGCATTACAGACTGACGCCGTAAGGCGTCCAATTTTGATAACCCCGAACAAGCGTAGTGCAGTTCGGGGTAAACTGTCGCACTTATCAGAACTACGAAGTAGGTTCAACCTTTCGGTTGATTCAAGTCCTTACGGAGTTGTGGAGGAGAGGCGCTTTACCCCGTGCTGCGCTTTGCTTGCACGGAGTTATCAAAATTGGACGTCAAAAAAATGTGAAGCATTTCTACATTTTTATCTCACAATTTTAACCCGCGCGCAGTATAGTTTAGGTACGAAATGGTTATTCGCAATAACGGAACCCGACCCTTTTTGGATACTCTACATAAATCAGACGCTATGAAAAAAAGCATTTTAATAATTATTGTACTGCTGTTTGCTTCTTGCTGCAAGGACGAATATCCAGAGCCGGTCAGGGCAGAGCGTACAGTCATTGCCTATATGGCAGCGGATAATGATATGTCGGACGTTGTTCCTGTCGATCTTGAAGAAATGAAACGGGCTTACAGGGAAACCGGAGTCAATCTGCTTGTATTGATGGATATGGCAAACGAAACTCCATATTTACTGAAAATAACCGAAAATGGCGAGCAGAGAATAAAAACATATCAGGAGTTTAACTCTGCCGATCCAGCCAATATGAACAAATTGCTTGGAGAAATTACAGAAATGTATTCCGCCAAAAGTTACGGTTTGATACTCTGGTCGCACGGCACGTCGTGGCTGCCTACAGGCATGCCCTTGAAATCGTTTGCGGTTGATGGCAACAGGCAGATGAACATTTCCGATTTGGCGGCGGCTTTGCCTGTCAAATTCGATTTTATACTCTTCGACGCCTGTCTTATGGGAGCCGTTGAAGTGGCGTACGAACTCAGAAACAGCGCCGATTTTATCATTGCTTCACCGACGGAAATAATAGACATGGGATTTCCATACGATGAAATTGTTCCCGAACTTCTCAAGCCCTCCGTCAACCTTAGCATGGTTGCCCAAAAATATTTTGATTACTACAACGCTCTGGAAGGCGCTTACCGTTCGGCAAGCATAAACCTGATTGACACAAAAGAACTCGAAAATCTTGCAAAATTCACAGCGGAATTAATCTCCGGAAATGAAATGGATGAAAATTTCGACAGAACGGAAGTGCAGCGTCTGGATGTGTATGAAGAACAGTATACTTTCGATTTTGCGGATTTTGTCGCAAAAGCGTTTCCGTCGGCGAACAGGGATGCGTTTACGGCGCAGTTGAGCAAAACGGTATTATACAAGGCGCATACTCCAGCATTTCTAGAAGAATATCAGATAGAGACATATTGCGGTCTCAGCTGTTATATGCCTGCATCGGGTCGAGCCGATTTAAACGCCTACTATCAGTCGCTGCAATGGTACGGCGACAGCAGGTGGGACATAGTTTTGAATTATGAATTATTTAAATAAATATGAGAAAGATGAAAGCAAAACTTGTTTATTTAACAATAATCACAGTATTATTGATTAGTTGTACCCGCAGTCGCTATTATCCGGAAATCGAAGATGTTTTGAAGCAGGCGGACGATAACCGTTCAGAACTGGAAAAGGTTTTAAAACATTATGGGAAAAAATCTGCGGACAGTCTGAAACTTCGTGCAGCCGAGTTCCTGATAGCAAACATGCCGGATAAATATTCCGTAGAATACGAGGTTCCGTTTGAGAATCTGATGGCATTGTGTATGCGTTTGGATGGAGTAGAGAGCCAGCGGGCAGTTGACGAGGCTTACGGATTGATGGAACCTGTTACAAAAGAAGATGTGAAATATATTACCGGCGATTATCTGATAAGGAATATAGAGCTGGCGTTCAAAATGTGGGAAGAACAGCCCTGGGGCAAAGACATACCGTTCGACGTTTTTTGCGAAGAGATACTGCCATACAGGGTGGCGAACGAGCCTTTGGAAAACTGGCGCGAAAAAGCGCTTGCAGGTTTCGCCGTATTGAACAGTTCGTTTAAGGATCAGCCCGGGATAACAGCCGTCGAAGCCTGTCTTCAAGTTAATTCGCAGCTTCCGGATTTCAGGTTGTCGCCAAATATTCCTGACATGAACTATTCTATGCTTATGACAACGACAGCTGACATGTGCGACGAAATGGTAGCATTAGCCATTTTCACAATGCGTGCGCTGGGTATTCCGGTATCAAAGGATTACACGCTGAAATGGACCAACAGTAATGTTGGGCATTCATGGAACTCAGTGTATGCAGGCAACAGCGGACGTCTTTCTTTTGTGGAAACAAGTAACAAGCCCGAACAACATGCAGATATTTACCGTTTCATATCTAAAAGTAAAGTTTCCAGACAGACCTTTGCAAAACAAAACAATATCAGCGCCGATGAAGCCGATATTCCTCCAGCCTTGCGCGACCGGTATATGAAAGATGTTACACATGAATATTTTACATTTGATACTCTTTTCTACGGCAAGGGCGGCTGTAAAGTTGAAATTCCTCTCAAATACAAACCGTCTAAAAACACAGGTTATGCCTACCTTGCTTCCAGAGGTTTGGACACATGGAATATTGTAGGTTGGGGAGAAACCGATACCGAAACTGTTAATTTTGGTATAACAGGCAAAAATATTATGTATCTGCCGCTATACTATGCAGACAATATTCAGACGCCAGCCCATTATCCTTTTTGGGTTAACGGTAATGGCAGTATTCGTATCTTTGAACCTGATACATGTAATTACCGGCAATCGAGGATAACAGAAATATTCCCGCCAAGCCAGAACTTCGTAAACCGAATGAAGAACGGTATATTTGAAGGCGCTAACCGAAGCGATTTTTCCGATGCAAAAGTTTTGCATACTGTAAAAAAAATGGATGGGG
>JAISDK010000077.1 GCA_031264875.1 Prevotellaceae bacterium | reverse complement strand
CAATAATGCACAAAAAGATTGCTTCTCTTTTTGTAAGTATTCCCTGTCGTTTTTTGATAAATGGTCTGTCAGTAAAAGACAGTATTTGTCGATAAAACTGTCAAAGCCTAATGATTGTTTATATACTCTTTTAAGGAAAAACGGGTTTTTAATAATAAAAGACAATTTGTATCTGTTGAATTTAAACTTGCCTTTGTCTTCTAACAGTCCATTAATAATCGGTATGATATCTTCACAAAAACACCGGTTTTTTTCATACCTGAAACTTTTTCTGTCTATCTTTTTAATGTCCAGGCGGTAAAAAATATTACCAATTGCATAAGCCAGGATTAGAAACGTAAAAAATATCACCAGCCAAAACCATCCATGAGAAATACTTACAATAAATAAATCAATCTTTTCTACAGGAGCTGATGTACTTTTGGGAATTTGATTATAAATCAGCATTAGTAACGGAAATATAAGGCTTACAATGGTTGAAAACAGAAAGATTATTCCGGGAACTAATGCGCCAATTATATCAATTAAAAACTCATTAATTGCTTTGATGCTGTCTTTTGTATTGTCACTACTCATGTTATTTTAATTTAATTTAATATATTATCACTGTTTATATGCTTTCATAATGGCGCAAAGGTACTCCTTTTTTCGATTATCAATCATAAATTACAGTTATTTCCCAAAAATTTACCGGCTCGGAATCATCCACGAAAGTGAAACGGAAAACGGCTTGTTTTGCTTGATCGAAATATCGCGCTCGCTCGAAATATCCGGCAGACCGCGACTTGTTCCTATATTCACTTGAAAGCCGCTCAGACGGACGCCTGCGCCGAAATCAAGCGAAGCATTGAACCGCTTGTGCGGAAAGCCCAGATCGAAATTCTGATAAATGTCTGTCGAGGTAAAGAACGGCCCGCTTTCTTCCGGATCGGTGGCGGTCACTTTGGCTGAAAGTCCGTAATCGAAGCCTGTGCCGGCGTAGACAAAGACCTGGAAGTTTTCCGAGATATTGACGCGGTATTCCAGATGAAGGGGCAGGTAAAGCGAATGTTCCGTGAATTTGATTGTGTATCTGTAATCGCCGTCATCGCTTTCGATTTCGTCCGATTTCGAAGAATAATATTCGTAGAAAAGTCCCGTATTCAGACCCAGTCCGTATTTGAACTGCGGCTCGAAGCGCAGACCCGCCTGAATGCCGCCAACGTAATTTTTGACGTCGTCGAACGCGCCGTATGTTGTTGTGCCGTCATCGGTTTTCCAGTCCCACTGCTTCCGCACATATCCGACCGACAAGCCGAACGGACGCGGGTCGCCTTTGTAGGAGTTGAAAGGCGTGGGTTGCACTGCAATTATATCGTCGGCGGCGGCTTTGGCTCTGGTCTGTTCTATATGCACGCTTGCCGTTTTGCTGTCTGCTGCAATTGTCAGAATTGCCATGCGGTATGCGCCGTAATTAGGTCTGCAGGAAAGAGTGAAAAAGCCGCTTTTGTATTCCACGCTGCACCAGCCGGGCACATCGCTTACCGAATACGACTTGCCGTCGCTGTAAACGTGAAAGTCCTGTGTCCCGCCATCGCTGTCGAATGTTTTTTCGGAAATGTCGGTGCGGAGGTAAGTGGCTTTTTTCTCTCCGGACTTGGAAGTTTCCTCCGTTTGACTGATGTCTGATTTCGAACAGGAATAACCTTCGGAACGGAACTGCTTAATCCTGTCTTTCAGTTCGGCAAGATTGTTCTGCCTGTCAAATTCCTCCAGATTTTCTTTCGGAACGGTTTTCCTGTTTTCGCCGGCAATGTCATTAGCTTTTTCCAGCCAGCAAAGCGCCGTGTTTTTTTCTTCTTTTTCCGCATAATAATAATCAGCCAGCTGCAAAGCCGCAGGAAAATATCCCTGCACGGCGGATTTTTTCCACAAGTCTACTGCAGCTGCAAGATCCTGGGTCAGTCCGCCGGAGCCGTTCATATAACTGTTCCCCAAGAAATACTGCGCCGGAGGATAGCCTTTATCCGCGCTTTTACGGATATACGTCAATTTCTCCTCCGGCGTTTGTGCGCATGACATTGCATAACAAAACATCGCGTCCTGATATCCCATGCCGGCTCTGCTTTTTGCAGTACTGCAATCTGTGTATTTGTCGCAGTCCGGTGTTGTTTGCGCCGACAGTCTTACTGTTGCGCAAAGCATAATTCCTAATAATACTGTTACCTTTTTCATAATTCAAAATACTTTATTAAAATTCATAATTGTTAATTGTTAATTCGAAAGAATTCTATTTTCGACTTGTCAATTCCTACTACGGTAAGCCGGACGGACGATGGCATTTTGGCTGCTTCCTTCGCACTTTCGGCGAATTGCCGTGCGAAATCCCTGCAGGCTTCCAGTTCGTCGGCGGTCTGGCGGTATTTTGACACGCCGGTAAACTGCAGTTGAATGGTGCAGCCGCCGGATGACAGCGATACGGATGTGCATAATATGCCGGAATCGAGGTCAAACGGACAGTTTGCCGCCACGTTTTGCATGTATTGCCGCCAGCCATTCGCAGGAGCAGGAACAGGGCTGGTCACATTAACCCACTCTTTACCATTCCATTTTCTTGTCAAAAGCAATGTCTTGCCTGTGTTGTAAAATTTAACGTACAGATAATTCCCCTGTTCGTCGTATGTCCAGGTAACTTTGCAGTAGAAACCGGAAAGATAATTAACCGGATTGCCGAGATAATTAAACCAGCTCCGCTCTGTTTCCCTGTCCTGTTCATTATAGCGGTGCTTGATAATGGCGAAATCTGTCCTGCGCAAATTGTCAGCATCGGAATAATAGCGTTCTTCTGTTACCAGATTCTGCTCATTATACCTGTATTTGATCATGGCGAAATCTGTCTTGCGTAAATTGCCGGCATCGGAATAATAGTGTTTTTCTGCTACCAGATTCTGTTCGTTATACCTGTATTTGATCATGGCGAAATCTGTCTTGCGCAAATTGTCAGCATCGGAATAATAATACTCTTCCATTGCATTATTATGCTTATTGTAAATACATGTTATTTTATGTGCATTATTGCTTTTGTCTATGCATGGAACGCTGTCTTTATCGAAAACAGCCACTTCAAGCCTGTTGCCTTTAATGTCATATATCCAGCGTTTGACAGCCCAGCCTGACTGCGGATTATCAATCAAATTCCCGTTCCCGTCAGCGGAAGCGATGTAATTCATATTTCCCCACTTGTCGTATCCGACCAAGCCTTCGGGAACCATTACCGACGGTTTGGTGGACTGCCCGTTTTCGTCAAAATAAGTCTGACGTACAATGCGTCCCATCGGGTCGTATTCGGATTTGTGAGTGGCATAACCATCTTTTTTGCAAACCGGCTTATCGTGTTTATTGAAAAAGCAGACTTCAATCCTGTTGCCTCTGCTGTCGTATTTATATCGGACAATCGCATAATTATCCGATTCGGGTGCAAATAAAATATTGTCGGAATTGTAGTATTTCTGTTCAATTTCCTGATTCCGGTCATATACGGAAACAAGTTTAAAGTATCCATATTCACCGAATACAGGCTTGTTACTTTGGTTGTAACATGCAATTTCAATCCGATTGTCATGCCTGTCGTATTTGCAGCGTGTGATGTATCCCGTTAAATTTTTACCGGTTCCGTAGGGATATTCTTCCGTGCAATTGCCCCGTTCATCGTATTTGTATTTAATTCCGGCATATCCGGCTGATTTTACATAAATGAGATTGCCGTCCTTGTCCAAATATTTCCATTCATCCAGCTTGCTGTCTTTGTATGTCGCGTTCCAGGCGGCGTAGCCTAACAAACCGGGAGTAAGACTGTTGCTTACATCAAAAAATTCTCTTTTGATTTCGTTGCCTTCTTCGTCATATTCGGATTTCCAGCCGGCAAGGCCTTCTTTGCTCAATTTCAATGCCTGTCCGTCGACTTCGTAAAATGCAATTTTTGTTTGATTACCGCGAACATCGTATTCAAATTTTACGGTAACAATACCATTAACATTTTCGCAAGCTTGATTATCGAGACCATAATTTGTATATTCAACTAACTGATTCTTGTCATTAAACCGAGAACGCTGTCCGGCAATTCCTATATTATTTAAACAGAGGGAATCCGTGTTATCATAATAAAATACAGATGTTCTGTTCCCTGATAAATCATATTCGCAGATTATTCTGGAAAAACCGCTGTTATTTTCACATGGCTGACCGTCGGCGTCTAAATATTGTTCTTCCAGTACATTTCCCCGCGAATCATTCTTTTTTACACTTGCGGCAAATCCTCCACCGTCCCTCTCTGAACGACTTACAGGATTTCCATCTATATCTTTATATGCTTCCTTTGACAAATACCCGTTATCATCGTGTTCATTTTCTATCGAATGGAATCCGAGATTCCCGTAATAACAGGCTGCCCCGTCGGTTCCAAATGCTGACAGTCGAGTACGGAAACCTTTATTGTTTATTTGATAGGAAAACCCTGCCACATTACAGTCTTTTCTTAATGACAAATTGCCGTCGCCGTCGTAATAGGTTTCTTTGGTGCGATTGCCATATCTGTCATTATCCAGGACGACAACGGGACAGCCGTTACCGTCGGAACTGAACTCGCCGTTGGCAGCATGATAAGTTACTTTTGTCCAGTCATCGTTTTTGTCATACTCAAACTTTTTGATTGCCAAACCTGCTTTGTTGGATTTTGGCGTCCCGTCTTTGCCAAGATAATGTTCTTCGATGACGCGACCTTTTTCATCGACCACATATTCTCTGCCATGCAAACCGTCGTTATCGCAGACCGACACATTCTGAAAGCCTGCATACTGCATCTTTTTTAAGAATCCTTTTTCATCGAAAGCGAGCAAATGCCTCGAAATTTTGCTTTTTGAAGCGTCGGAATTATTAAACGGATTGGTGAACAGTTTGGTTGTGTTTGCTGCCAGCGACATTTCCGTGCCAAATTCATCATCGTGCTTGAAAATGACTGTTTTCAGGTTTTCGTCGTAGTCTTTTTTATACAGAGTTTTGCCGTTCCTGTCATGAACTTTCACATAGTCCACTTTGCCGTTGCCGGTGTAAAAGATAGAATCATTCAAGATTCGCTGTGTATGTTCCGAATCGTGATGTTCAACGATATTTCCTCTGCTGTTTATGTGTGAAACCCGTATGATTTTCCCTTCCAGTTTTTCGAAACGGTAACTTGCCTCCCTGTGTTTGTAATCCGCCTTTCCGATTCCCACAGGCACGCCCCACTGCTCTGCATAATCCTTATAATAATAAGTATGGGGAACAAAATAGTACCAGCACCATCCGCCGGCGCCGAGCAGCAGCAAAATAACAGCCGCCGCCGCATACTTCACAAACTTTGGCAGCTTGTCGGGGTCGAGCGCGTTTTTCATCGCCGTGCGGAAATCGCCGCAGGCTTGATAGCGTTTTGCAGCGTCCTTCTGCGTTGCCCTGTCCACTATGCGCTGCATTTTGTCCGATACCTGAGGGAAAAATTCCCTCATTCGCGGCAGGTTTTCGTTTACTACTTTCTGTTCGATTTCCATTTTCGACAGGGTTGTAGCGTCGTAGGGGGCGCGTCCGGTAAGCATCTGGTGCAGCAGTACGCCGAGGGAATAAATATCGGAATGCCTGTCAATGTCTTCGTTCCGGATTTGCTCGGGACTTGCGTAGGCAGGCGTGAAGGCAACTGTCCCGTCTCCTTCCCTGCTTTCGGACAGGACTTTGGCAATACCGAAATCAAGGATTTTGACTACAAAATTGCCTTCGCTGTCATTGGTAAGGATGATGTTGGCGGGCTTGATGTCGCAATGCACCACGCCATGCCTGTGGGCGTATGCGCAGGCGTCCAGGATTTGCAAAAACATCGGGTACGCCCGCTGTTCTACAACTGGTCCGTTTTTTTCATTAATGAACTTGTCGAGCGTAATGCCGTCAACGTATTCCATCACAAGGAACACGCCGTCTTCGTTTTCGTCGAAACCCCTGTACTGAACAATGTTTTGATGGCTGAGCGTGCCAAGCATCTGGGCTTCCTTCACAAATTTCCTGCGGACAATTTCGCTTTCCACAAAATTAGCGTTCAGCACTTTAATGGCAGCCTTCTCGCCTGTGTACTTGTGGGTAGCCTTCCATACGCTGCCCATGCCGCCGCCGCCGATAAAACTCTCGATGCGGTAGTTCAGGATTTCTTTCCCTGTTAAATTCTTTACTTCCATTTTATTTTTTTATTATACATTAGTTTTTATTTTATGAATGACTGATTCACGGCAATGAATGACCGATTGCCGGTGTCGGAAAGATTTTCAATATCTCTCTGACTTTCACTTTGGATTCAACAGTATTCATTGTTAATTATTCATTGTTACTATCGTATTCCAGACAATCATCGACACTCCGCTTAATATTGCGCCAATCAGGGCGGCGGTACGGTGCGACTGTTTGTATTTGTGGACTTTTCCGCCTCCGGGCAAATCAAGTTTGGCTTTATATACGCTTATACCGAAAACCAGTCCCAGCAATCCGCCCAAAGCGGCAAAGATATAAATGGCAACAAGCCAGCCGACGGCGCTTTGTCCTTCGGTTTCCGGAACGGGCGGTGTTGGCGACGTATCTTTGACGGACGGTTTTGTTACGTTGCTCTTGCGGGCAAGTGCCGCTTCCACGTCTGCCCATTTCAATTCCACTTCACCTGCAAGAAGAATTTTAACGTCATGCACATCCCAATGATTTATTGTTTTTTCACTGTTATGTATCTTTTCTCCGTTGATTACGGTTCCGTTAGTGCTTCTATCTCTGATAATAATGAAAGCCTTTTCTGTACTCTGTGGATTATATTTTTTTATTATATCCAAATGTCGCCTGCTAATTTTCTTTTCGTAGGGCGGAAAGTTGATGTCGCATCCCTCGCGTCCGACGGAAACTGCATCGCTTGCTTTATTGTCGTCAGTGACAATTGTTCTGCAGTCGTTCATTTCTAGCTCAAACTCGCGGCACGACTGGAAACGCTTCAGCATGTTCTTATCGGTTGCCTTGTCCAGAATCCGTTGGATGTGGTCGGACAGTACGGGATTGAAATCCTTTGCCCGCGGAAAAACGCCCTGAAGAATGGCTATCCGCGTATCGTGGTCGCTGGACTTCTTTTTTATGGCGTGGTCGCCGACAAGCATATAGTACAGCACGCAGCCAAGCGAGTAAATGTCCGAACGCTGGTCGATGTTCATGGCGCCTGCCTGTTCGGGACTCATGTAGCCGTCCGTGCCGATGATTTGGGTTACCGTATGCCCGCTGCTGTGGTTCATGTCCTTTACGATGCCGAAATCTATCAGGCAAATGTTCCTGTCGGGCTTGACAATAATGTTGCTCGGCTTGATGTCGCGGTGTACAAATCCCTTCTGATGAACAAATCCCGTCGCCGACAGAATGTCGGAAAAGAGCCGGACGGCTTCGTTCTCGCCGATCCTGCCACACCGCCGAACATATTGCTCTATCGTTTCGCCCTCGACGTATTCCATGACCATATACAGGCTGCCCCACTCTTCGAACGAGGCGTGCACTTTCACGATGAACGGATGCTCAAGCTGCGTCAATGTATTGACTTCCTTGTGAAAAAAAGCGCGCAGATCGGCGTCGGCGGTCAGTTCCGCGCGCATTTTCTTGATGGCAACCCTGCGTCCCTGCGGGTCGGTTCCCAGATAGACTTCGCCCATTCCGCCGCCGCCAATGGGTATGTCCTGTACGTTGTATATTAAGATTTTCATTTTTTAATTAAGTAATGTGTAAAAAATAAGATGGCAATTACATCCCGCAAACCTGTTTTATCAAAACGGCAATTGCCGTTTTGATGGATTGACCCTGTTTTATCAAAACGGCAATTGCCGATTTGATGAATTGACTCTGTTTTATCAAAACGGCAATTGCCGTTTTGATGAATTGACTCTGTTTTATCAAAACGGCAATTGCCGTTTTGATG
>JAISDK010000007.1 GCA_031264875.1 Prevotellaceae bacterium | reverse complement strand
GAATATACGGGTTGGATGTTGTTTCGAGAAATGCCAGTCCGCAGGTCATCACAAAGTATGCTATAAGAAACGCCCAGAAAGCCATTGCAATACCTGCAGGAATAAACAGGAAGCAACCTGCGGAATACAGGGCAAGTCCAACGAGGATACCTTTTTTGTAATTAAATTTCCTGATAAACAGCGCGGCAGGGATCGCCATAAAACAGTATCCGCCGTAAAAGGCAAACTGTACCAGCGAACTTTCGAAATTGGTAATCAGCAGTATGTTCTTGAACGCCGCAACCATGGGATTCGTTATGTCATTGGCAAAGCCCCACAGCGCAAAAAGCGAAGTAATCATAATAAAGGCAAAGAGATAGTTCTTTCCGTTAAGCCTGAACATCGAACTGCTTCGATTGCTATTCAAATCGTTTTTATTCATTATTCAATATATTTTTATTCAAGAATTAATTCAATAACGGGAATTTCGACATCCGGACGTCCTACCGGAAGAGATGTTAATGTGACGTTGTCGTTATTTGTACGGTACCTGATTTCGGAGCCGTCATTCAACAGTTGAGCATATTTGATTTTGCCTCCGTAGCCCGGCAGGGACAGCGACTGGAAAGTCGGCCATTCGAGTACATGCAGGTACAGTCGTTTTGTTTTCTGATTGTATGTAAGTAAACAGTTGTCGGGCGCTTTGAACTCTTCGGGCGCCTGTGTGCAGCCATAGATAGAGCGGTCGTGGAATTTCATCCATTTGGCAATTCCTTCCAGACGATCGTTTGCTCTGTCGTCGAAAACGCCTCTGGCAGTAGGCCCTACGTTTAACAGCAGATTCCCTCCCTTGCTGACGGTTTCAATAAGCATCAAAACTAATTGATGTACACTTTTCCATGAATGTTCGTCACGATAATATCCCCACGATCCGGAAAATGTCTGGCATGTTTCCCATGGAACACGTTTTCCGTTTTCAGTAGGCCATTCTTTCGGCATGCTTTGTTCGGGAGTGACATAATCCCAGCCCCATTCCGTATTCTTCAGGTCGGCACGGTCGTCGATAAGTATCTGTGGCTGAAGCGAGCGTATCAGCTTTATCAGTCCTTCGGAATCCCAGTCCTCATGTCCCTTGCCATTTTCGCCCGGGTATGAAAAATCGAGAAACAGTTCATCTATTTGTCCGTAATTGCTTAGTATTTCGGTCAATTGGTCTTTCATATACTTACGGTAGATTTTAATATCTCTTTTTTCGTTTGCTTTTGCCTGCTCTTCGGCTTCTTTAGGTTTGTTAGGATGCAGGTTGTCGTATGGAAAATGGGGATGATGCCAGTCTATCAAAGAGTAATAGAACCCGATCCGTATTCCTTCGGCTCTGAAGGCATCAACAAAAAGTTTGACTAAATCTTTTCCACAAGGCGTATTTGTTGCCTTATAATCAGTGTGCTTTGAATCCCACAAGCAAAATCCGTCATGATGTTTGGTTGTCAGCACGGCATATTTCATGCCTGCGTCTTTTGCCTTTTTTGCCCATTCTTTTGGGTTGTACATGTCGGGATTGAAGTTATCAAAATACCTTTGATATTTCTCATCCGGAATTTTTTCATTATGCTTAATCCACTCGTGACGTGCAGGTAAAGCATAAATACCCCAGTGGATAAACATGCCGAAACGGTCGTTAGTCCACCATTCAAATCTTTTTTCCTTCTGTTCTTTAGTTTCCTTCGCCCATGAAGGAGTTTCTGCCGTTTGACTGAAAACACTGTTGAAATTAGTGATTATCAATAGAAATAAAAATACCTTTCTCATTGTTATTTATTTTAAAAATTAATTATTAAATATTTTTCGTAATGATTTCGGCAAGTAAAACGTATTAGTCTTATCGACATATACTACTACCGAGTTCAGCCTGATTTCCTTGCCGTTGAACAAGGCAATATTCGAATATGGATTTACTGTCAGTTTATCTTTTGCGCGGTTGCCTTTAACTTCCAGTACGGGAAAATCTTCATTTTTGTTATTGATTTCCCACTTGTAACCTTCGAATACTTCGGAGTGTTTTGCGAAATAACTGGCCGTGTGTTCTTCGAGACTGCCAATTTTCAGTATATCCGACATGTATTTGTTGAGTTCGATGTTTGTAGTAAAACCTGCGGGTTTGGAACTGCCTTCCGGTGCATATACTGCCAGAAAAACCTCCTCGCCGGTGTGTCCTCCGGTGGTAAATCCGAAACATGTATGGTTATTAAGCGTTTCGGTAATAATTTTTTTAAGACTGGTGCCTTTCATCCGTTCTTCGGCTGTCAATGTGCTTTTTTTATAGTCTTTGGATGATAATATTTTTTCCAGTACATCATCGGATAAATCTATGTTCGTGTAGTTTTTGAATACGTCTTTAATTTCGCTTTTATCAGTGTTTTTCAGTATTTCAACTATTGTTTCCGCTGTGGCTTTGTATTGTGAAACGTTTTTGAATAGCTCGTCTTTCGTAAGCGTATAATATTGGGGACAATTATTTGAACCTATGCTGATTCCGCTGTTACCATGGTCGGGAACGGCTATGACGACCGTTTCTCCGTTTTTCTTTGCAAAATCAACAGCCACTCCGAAAGCTTCATCGAAAGCAAGCATGTCGGTAATCATTGCTGCCGGATCGTTTGCATGTGCCGCCCAATCGACTTTACTGCCTTCAACCATTAAGAAGAATCCGTTCTCGTTTTTCGACAGTTTTTCAATCGCTTTGGCTGTCATCTCGGCCAGGGAAGGATAGAGATTCCCGTCGCGGTCAAGGTCGTAAGGCATATCGTCATCACAGAATAAGCTCCACATCCTGTTGCCGTTATACGAACGGAATCCGCTGATGTCGTTCAGATAGACTCCATATCCTTCCTTGATAAGGTAATCTTTACATTCGTCGTTCAAATGTTTTGTGCCGCCTCCTATCAGTACGTCGATATTGTTGTGAACCATCTGTGGCGCAATCCATGCATATTTGTTGCGATTGTAACTGTGCGAAGCGCAATCTGCCGGAGTGGCATGAGGAAATTCGCATGTAAATACTAATCCCGCAGCCATTTTGTTGAATATTTTTGCTGCTTCCAGAACGGTCATTAAAGGCTGGTATGCCATAGTCGAATCCAATGGAATAATGTCGTTTTCAGGATCTGCCGGCGGATAGGTCGAAACGTAACCGGGACGGCTGGGAACTCCTGTCATGAAACACGAGGTCGTTGGCGCCGAATCTCCAATGGGCGCATTCGATGAATATGTCAGTACTGATCCACAAAAATAGGGGTCTAAGTATAAATTGGGCTTGCCCGGATTCAGATATCTCTGATACCAGCGTGCAGATGATACTGTCGCCCATGATGTCCCGTCGGGAATCATCAGTATCACATTCTTGACTCTACTTGTCTGACCATATCCGTTGAATGTAAATATGATCATTACCAGTACAAATACTATGCTTTTTTTCATTACTGTAATTTTAATAATCCGCACAAAATTAGTCTTTTTTGAAATACTGCACAAAATAATTTACTGTTTGCCGGTTATTTTTGTTCTCAAAATGGATTCTATACTCTGATATTGACGGTTTTTCGATGTCTCCTAAAAAAATAGTTGCAGTAATGAAACAAATATCTACCTTTGTCCCCGCAAAAAGCCCGGATGGCGGAATTGGTAGACGCGCTGGTCTCAAACACCAGTGGATTTAAACTCCGTGTCGGTTCGATCCCGACTCCGGGTACGGAAACAGTAAAAGCCTAATTGACGAACAGTCGATTAGGCTTTTTTTTATTAAATAATGCTCGTTGTATGCATCATTTTTTTGATCCTGATTTTCGTTTTATATATGTATGCAAATTCTTAACATATTCGTCGAAAGCATTAATGCCTTTATCTGTTATTTTACAGACAGTTCGCGGCATTTTACCCTGGAATGTCTTTTGTACCTCTATATTTTCTGCCGCTTTTAGCTTGTGGATTTGCACGCTCAAGTTGCCCGACGTGGCGCCAGTCTGTTCTTTCAGATAGACAAAATCGGCTTCCTTTACGCTTATAAGCAGAGACATGACCGCCAAACGCAGTTGTGAATGTAACAGCGGGTCTAAATCCTTAAACATTTTGTTTCGCTTTTTTATTCAACGAATAGCCGGGAATGACGAATCCGACAATCATACATACGGCCAGAATAATGAACTGTGCATCACCCTTTTTTAAGATTATGTAGGACAAAAGACACAGCAGTGCGCCAATCCAGAAAGATATAGCGCCCCAGTAAAATGGTCTGTAACTGCAGGCTTTTGCCATTCCAAACTCTGCCATAGCCGTCATTATCATTATCATTGGCGTTATAAGCATAAAATAAACCCACGAATGACTATGCATGTAAGGATTGAGATACGCCATTGAAAACAGAATAATTATCAGGGCAATAATCGAAAAGCTGAAGCCTCTCCATATATAAGTGATAATCCCGTCAATCTGTGTTCTTACAATAGCTGAGCGGTCCACTTTGCGTTTCAAAAAATACTCGATAATCGCCAGTGGAATCATTAAAAACCAAACTGCAAACGACATGTTTTTATCATTCAGCGCTTGCAGTAGAATG
>JAISDK010000299.1 GCA_031264875.1 Prevotellaceae bacterium | reverse complement strand
TTGTCCTGCATTTTCTTATCCGTCAGCTAAAGCTGACGGCAATACAATCGCTTAAATAATATCTGTTATATCTTGTTTATTTCACATACCTTAATCACGACAGTATATTTGACGGTTATACCGCTCTTTTTTTGAAGAGTTTAACCAAAGGTTTGATATAATCGTCGCTGGTAGCGATATTTGCCGAGTCGATTCTGTACTTTGAAAAAATTTTATTGAGATTATCGGAACATGTTCTCCACCATTCGTTATAGATTTTCCTGTTTTTTTTCCTGCCGGTATTAACGAGTATCGTTTGACCGGTTTCAGCATCAAGCATTTCGAGCAGACCCACCGAAGGCAATTCTGTTTCTCGCCGGTCGTATATTCTCAGCGCTACAACATCGTGTTTTTTCGAGGCAATTTTCAGAGCCTGTTCGAATCGCGGCATGTTGTTTTCGTCGAAATCCATGAAATCCGAAAGGATAAAAGTTGTACATTTCTTTTTCAATGCGCCTGTTAGATACGCCAGAGCTTCGGAAATATCGGTTCCCGAATTTTCAGGAGTAAATTCAAGTATTTCCCTTATTATACGCAATATGTGTGTGCGTCCCTTTTGAGGAGGAATAAATTTTTCGACCTTGCTGCCGAAAAACATTGCCCCGATTTTATCGTTGTTGATACTTGCCGAAAACGACAAAACTGCTGACAATTCGGCAATAAGGTCTTTTTTGAATTTGCTTTGAGTACCGAACATTTCAGATGAACTGACGTCAATAATAAGCATTACAGTCAGTTCACGTTCCTCTTCGAATACTTTTACGAAAGGGGTGTTGAACCGGGCTGTAACGTTCCAGTCAATGTTTCTCACATCATCGCCGGGTTGATATTCACGTACTTCGCTGAAAGTCATTCCACGGCCTTTGAATGCGCTGTGATATTCGCCTGCAAATATGTTACCCGACAAACCTCTGGTTTTTATTTCTATCTTACGCACTTTCTTTAATAAATCTGCTGTTTCCATTTTCCTTACTGTCTTTTCCTGAACAATTTATCAATTAAAGTGCAAAGTTAAACAAAAAAAAGTCAGATAATAAAAAAGGTTTGCCCTTTTGGGGCAAACCTCCAACATAAATAATTAAAATATAAGATATCGATTTATTTTTTGTATGTGACAAAGATTTCTCTGGCACTTGTATTTGTCAGGTACTTTATTGCCAAAACTACAGATGCGGAATCCGAATTTACGATTATCTTGTCATCCAGTTTCAACGCAACTATTTTGGTAAATTTAAGGCTTCGGGAATCACTGTTACGGTTGTATTTAAATTCCATGCGCACAGTATCGTTCACTATTTCCTTATCGGAATACATGGTATATTTGTGATTTTCCAACGAGGCTCTCGAACTTGCCGTAACGTCCATTGTCAAAGTGAGATAATCCTGAGCAACCCAAATATTCTGCAAATGTACTTCATCCGAGGTCGATTCGTCACTTTGTGTTTTGAAATCCATTTGAGTTATTCTAAGTAATTCGTAAACATCTACCTTAACAGTATCCCGGTCAATATTGTCGCCGGTCGAAAACATCATCCAAACACGGCTGCCCTTGTCGTCATTCAGCAGCACGCCGGAACGTGAAGGGATAATTGCCTTTCCATTGTCACTTTCGACATATAGTTTTCCATTTGTGTTCACATCCTCTTTAACAACACCATACGATTGATAAAGTGCTTCATTATTATTTTTATCGTCACTGCATGAGACAATAAAAACAGTTACCAATAAACAAAGAAAAATTTTCATTTCTATTAACTAATTTTAATTTAACTCTATATAATACGGTTCACTTTAGAATGAACTTCAATTTTGAATTTTCCTGTACATTACGTACTCTGTGTGCTTTATACCGTCAAGATTGTTATAATCAATTACTATGACAGCAGAGTCGCTGGCGATGTTTAAATCGCTTAATTTAAGGGCAACAGCTGTTCTACACAGAACTCCATAGGTGTCGCCTTTAGCGTCGTGTTGAAAATCGATATGAAGAGTGTCAGTTATTTCTTTCTGTGTCGATACTAAAGCATATTCATGCTCTTTAATTTTATCGGAATTAATTGCCCTTATCCGGAAATCGAATGTCAAAAAATCCTGAGCAATCCACACTGTCCACAAATCCACGCCGTCGTTGCGGGGTTTCGATTCGCTCTGCAGGTTTAAAGGCATAACCTGGGCTATCCGGTTTGGCAATATTGTTAAAGTATCCTGTTTTTTATTTTCGTTTTCAACAGTATATGATATCCACACCCTGTCGCCTGTCCTAACAAATGAAGATATGCTCTGACTGGGTATCAGTATTTTTCCCTCGTCGCTTTCGATGTACGGTGTATGATCGTTGAAAAGCCTTACGACTCCGAAAGAATCGCTGTAATAACCTGCATCGTCTTCCAAAGTGCAGGAGTATATACATAAAATAATACTTATCAAAAAAAATTTACCTTTCATACATAAATTTTAATGCTGCTATAGACGTCAGAACTACGTAAAACGTTGCACAAACATTCTATTTGTCAATTTTTTTTTAATTTTGGTCTGAAATTTGCTGTAAAAATCGTGCAAATTTCGTTATAAAAATTGTAGTGATATGATAAAAAATACAGTTGTCAGACATATAACGCTTTTTATGGCCTTAATGTCATCTATTTTATTAACTTCGTGCGAATCTGTGAGATATGCATCAACAAAGGTACAAACGCTGACTCCGCCTGCCAGAATCATCAATTTGCCCGATACGGCAAATATTGCTATCACGGTTGTATTGCACGACGATTATCTTCCTGATGGGAAAAAATCTTTCGACAGTCTGGCGATGACGGGCATGGCGATGGCTATCAAAAGCAATCTGGAAAAGTCGCCTAAATACAGTTCGTATATTTTCCCTGTTTACACGATAAACGCGGAGGAAAAAGGATTGATGGACGAAAATATTTCGGACATAAAAGAAAGTTCCGGTGCAAATTATTTGATTTCGGTAGAAGAGCTTAAAACTGCTTTTCACAGACAGAGAGTCCGGACGTCGAAGTATAATTGTGTACGCATTGTGGCGCCTCACAGTCTGACAGTGAAGATTTACGATATCGACAAATTCGCTGTTATCGACGAAAAAACGATAATTGATACTGTAACGCTTCAGGTCGATGCGCATGCTTGGGAGACGGATGACGAAATTATGGAAAGAGTCCCGGACGATAAGGCTGCCATTGCGTATCTGGTCAAGGAGTTGGCAAAGTCATATACGGAAGAAATCATTCCTTTCTGGAAGGAAGAATCCCGTTTCTACTATATAGACAGCAACTTTGATAAAGCCGAATACTATATCGCCAACGAAGACTGGGACAAGGCAATGAATCTATGGATGAAATATGTTAATGACGAAAACAGGGAACTGGCTGCAATTTCGTGTTTCAATATGGCTGTGGGATGTGAAATGCTTGGCGAATATGAACTGGCTTTGAAATGGATGGATAACGTTAAAAGGAAAAACGCAAGTTATTACTGGGAAGAATATAAGAAACTGATAGAAAAAAGAATTAAGGATAAAACTGTTATTGACAGGATTATGCAATGAAGCGGATGGCCGAATATTCTTGTTAAGGATACTGCAATGAGGAATACTTCGATACCTGCGGTTAATTTTTTTCTTTCATAAACTTACCTCTATTTTTACACGCTATTTGATATAACATTATAAATTAAATTTTTGTACATGAGAAAAAATAAAACAGTCATTTTTAGAGCATGGAAGATGTATCTGCGCATTTTTTGCGGGGCTTTCGTGTTAGCTATCGCCTTATCTGCCTGTACGGCAAAGGAAACAAACACCCTCACAGTCGCCGACCTGACGTGCGAATATCTCGTCAATCCTCCCGGTATTGACGTTCTCCAGCCCCGTTTGGCATGGAAAATCCGGCAAACAGCCGACGCCCGGAACGGACAGCTGCAAACTGCTTATCATATCCTTGTCGCCTCCTCGCCCGAACATCTGGCTGCCGGCGAAGGCGATTTATGGAACAGCGGTAAGGTGAAATCCGGTCAATCCATCCACCTCGTTTACGGTGGCAAACCGCTGGAAAGCACGCAGCAGTGCTATTGGAAAGTGAAAATCTGGAATAATCACGGCGAAGTAAGCGCGTGGAGCGAACCGGCACGCTGGGGAATGGGCATACTCTGTCCCGAAGACTGGAAAGCGCGGTGGATTGGCGACCAGCC
>JAISDK010000295.1 GCA_031264875.1 Prevotellaceae bacterium | reverse complement strand
AATCAAAGCATTGAAAGTGTTTTTATGTTTACCCGTAAGTTCTTCGCCTATATGCTCTTTAAGGAAACACTGAAAAATTTCACCACTTAATTCTATCAATGAAACAGAACGGGGTTTATCGTTACCTTTTCTTAGAACGAAAGGTAAATACTGTGTATCATCCACCAGTGTAGGACGGGGGAGAACTGTTCTCTTGTTAAGAAATATGTTTTTTAGCTTAAGCATGTACTTGTATCCCGGTCCTATAGCAATATCCAAATAGCCTGCTTTTTCGGCAGTATTTAATATGGCTGCCAAAGCGCAGGTTTTGCCCGAACCGGGAGTACCCCAAAAATAGACTTCGGTATAATCGCCAGGAATAGAATTTGGCGTGGATCCCAATTGTAAATCAGGGCGTTTTACATTGTCAATACTGCGACAAATCTCATCGGGAATACCACAATCCAGCAAATCATTTTCCGTTATTGTAGATTGCAGGAATGCTTTTACCTCGCCGGGTGTAAAGGAATTGGGATTTTCTTTCAATTTGTTCAAAATTCTCTGTTTGGCGGCTTGCGCTCGACGGCGTTCCTCTTCCATGTATCGAATTTTTTCTTTTGCTTCCTCTACATGTTTACCACAGGGATTATTGGTAATATAATTGCTCAACGCTATCTCGTTACTACTATAACGGACACGTTCCCAAGCCATGTCGTCTTTTTTCTCCTTTGCCTCCTGTACATGCTTGCCGTCAGGACGTCCGTTAATGTAATCGTTCAAAGCCTTCTCGTCGCCATTGCGGGCGCGTTCCCAGTCATCATTGTCTTCCCTGTCGAATTGTATTTGCAAGACTTCAATTTCTTTGCGTTCGGACATAGATAATTTCTGTGTTGCTATCAGTTCTCGAAGAGTAATATTTCCATGCCTGATTTCATCAAAGAGTTCTTCTGCCGAGAGGCGACGCCCTCCCGATAGCCCTTTAATATTGGCTATTATTTTTTGCTTATCCATTTTCTGTTTCAATATTTTTGTGATTATTTAATTTCATTGATTGCGGATTTGGCTGTGCCGAAAATCATTTTAAGTCCGGGATAGCGGGGGTGGCGTTTTGTAATAAAATATGACAGCAGCATCAGTGCATACAATCCTGCCACAACAGCAATTGCAAGCGCAGCAGGACTGTCGAGTTCCGTGATTTTGCCGGTTACGTCATCGAAAGTAAACAAATATTCGAAATCTTTTGCCTCTTCGCCTTGTGCACGGACGGTCGAAAACTGCCTGAGCTCGTCCCTCCGGGAGGAAACACGGTTTTCTATTGTCTTTATTACATTGACAATGCCTATCGGTTTCCAGTTTGCAATGATTGCCTTTGCGGAAGCAATCCAGACAGAATCTTTCAACCTCATTGCTTCGTAATCGGGAGAATAGAGCTGCTTTCTAAAAATATTCATTTTAGTTTTAACTTGCTCTTTGTCGTCTTTGTTGCCTTCAAAGATGTCGTTGTATTTACCAGAATTTGTTTTTTTTGCTTCTACAATACTGTTTAAGCGATCGCGGTAAATCCCCAGCCGTTTGTTTGCATAGTCTTCATAACCGGTAAACATCCTTTCAGCCTGTTCAATGCTGGCGGTAAGCTGTTGCTGAATTTCGCTTTTCTGTTCCGCAACGGTAAAGTAATGCGAGAACGGAATTATCGCTATAAGCGCTACTGCCGCAAACAGGAAAAGTAAAATCCATTCCCAGATAATACAGGTTTTGAAATTGCGGCTTGTTTTTTTGAGCGTTTTAGCGCCAAAAGCAAGTCCGCCCAGAATCATGGCTATCGCCACTGCATAAATTATGCTTGGGACTGTTTCGCCCAGCGAGATGAAATTAAGACTCAGGAAACAGAAGAATCCAAATCCCAGTGTTCCCAAAACTGTTAGCAAATCTGCTAATGAAAATTTCGAATAGTTCATAATACATATTTATTTTAATTAATTATTATTTCGTTTTTTATTGCCAAGAGTGAACCGGCAAACAAGTATCTGTCCATCTTCGTGCTTTATCACGCCGGTAAATTCTTTGGTTTTCTTGCCGTATTTCACCATAATTTTATATGGCGTGTCGTTAATATTGGGTTCATGCTGACGGTAATGCCACAGATAGACTTCGTAAACGCCGTTTGGTGCAGTACCCGGTTGCCAGAAAATATTTTCAATAGGAGTTCGGCTGTCTCTCGGCGATACATTCATGTCGATTTCGAGAAACCCGCCGCTTGGCGATCGCTTGTTTCTGTACCACACGGAATTGCCTTCGGGATCGATGACAGCTAAATCCAGATCGTTGTAATTGTTCCAGTTCAAAAGCACCTGCACATCTCCCGTTGAAACCGTATCGTGACGGCTGTCACAGTCGGAAAATTCGCCTGACTGTACTTTTTGCAGCGCCCTGTCTATCTGAATCAGATTGCCTATTTTCCCGTCGGCAGGCTTGCCCGTAGTTTGCAGTATGCAGATAATCTGTTCGGTGGTAAGGTCTTCGTTCAAACTTTTCATCAATGCGATAGCGCCCGTAACAATCGGGGCAGCCATGCTTGTTCCGTCCATCACAGCATAACCGTTATTTCCAACGGTACTGTAAATGCCGACTCCGGGCGCGGAAACAGTGGAATAATCGCCATAATTACTGAATCCAGCCTTGTGGTATTCCTGATTGTTTTTATCCACCGCGGACACAATGATGAAATTCTTCGGGCGATTCATCGGATCAACTCCGGCGAGCATGTTGTCGTTACCGGAAGCCATGACAATGATTGCCTTGTGCCTGTTGGAAATCTTCATCACCTCGTTCCACAGCCGTTCCTCCTCCTTGAAATGATTGTCCTGCAAACTGCGCTGCACCTCGTCGGGCAAAGTACCGGCAAACGCCGTACCCAGCGAGATATTGATAACGTCAGCGCCCTGATACAGGGCATACAGCACGCCGTCGAGAATCGAAGTCGTAGTCATCAATCCCTGCCTGTTTGCCACCTGAACGGGCATAAATGCACATTCGGGCGCAATGCCGCAGATTCCCTGCCCGTTGTCGATCATTGCCAGCGCCGTGCCAGCCACATGAGTGCCGTGATCAACCCTTTGCGGGAAAATTTCTTTGGAATGCAGCCATACATTATATGGCATCACAATCTTGCTGCTCAGTTCGGGATGCCTTAAACTGAAGCCGTTATCTACAATAGCAACAGTAAGTCGCCGACTGGCGCTGTCGCCTCTGCCTTTGGTAATCTCCCAAGCCTGCGGCGCATTGATAGCCTTCAAATACCACGACTTGTCGGGGTCGCTGAAAGCGGGGTCGTTGGGCGTGTAGCCTTCTTCAAACAGCGCCTCGTCAAAAACAAAGAGTTCGTATTCGGGCGCAAATTTGTCGGGGATTTCCTGCTTCATCTGCACCCGTTCCTCTTCCGGCAGCTCTATTTGCATACGCTTGACTACATCGTCGTAATAAACAACCTTATACTTGTCGTCGGGATATTTTGCCTTAAAGGCTTTTGCCAGATCCATAATAGATTTGTCCTCGTTTTCCATCAGCACATTCAGGCGGTTGCCGATAATAGCAGGATTGTCGGGCTTGCGGATAATCCGGGTGGTATCGAATGGCGGCATAACGCCCTGGTTTGGCGGCAACACATCGCGATAGTCGGGCGGCGTCGGCACGGGATTGTAAGGATTGCCGGGATCGTAAATACCACCGTCGTTTCCAGTGCGCGGGTCGTCGTTAATCCATGGTTTGTCGTCTATCGGATACGGAATCGGCGCGGCAGTGTCGCCTGCACATCCGCGCAGTAACCAGCAGAGCAGCAGCAAAAGCAACAGTAAAAGCAGCAGCCAGAGCAACCATTTCAAACATCCTTTTCCGGTGAACCAAAGCCAGAAACGTTTCCACCACGGCAATTTTGAAGGCGGAATAACGATTGGCGGAACTTTGCGATACTGCGCTGTAAATTCAGTATCGCCCGTGACGATGTAATTATTCGGATTTCTGTCCCAGCCAATAAATTCATAGCCCTCGTTTGCCTTAATTTCAGGTATTTCGCCTGCTGTTATAGTTTCGCCGTCGTGCTTCAACAGTTCCGAAGCTCCGTTAAGATTTCCATTGCCGCCTGCATTAAAGTGAACTGTAAACGGATTGACAGGCGTATCAGATATGTCAGGCATATCGGGCATGTCAGGCGTATCAAGCATGTCGGGTGTATCAGGCATGTCGGGTGTATCGACTGTCGGATTATCATCGGCGGGCACAATGTCTTTCTTTTTTGGGGGAAACAGATTTTTCATGGCAATTCCGAGCGGTTCTCTTACATTTTCGCGTAACTGCATACCCCAAATTCCAAGAACAGTTTTGTTGTCAAAACAATACACAAAGTCGTCGTTCACAAATTTGATGGCATTCCCCAGACATTCGGCTTCGCTGTTTTTGCCTTCCTGCTTGAGCTGACTGACAATGCTGCGGTAATGAGCAAGCGTGTCGTTTTTAATCTGTTCGTATTTTGCGCGTTCATTGTCCTGCAATTTCGACAGCTGTTGCGGAGTTTCATTATATGGTTTTGAAAACCATGTAATAGAATCGCCTTCGACAATCGGCTGCGCCAAAAAATGACGGTATTTTTCGTCAATTCTCTTGTTTACCACATTGTCAATTGCATCATAACGGTCGAAGAGCTTATGAGCGCCAAAACCCTGAACGGATTTGAAATAAACGCTGTATTTCTCACAGCTGCACAGCTTCACTTTTCCTTGTACTTTTGGCATAACGGTCAGTATTGAATGTTTTTACACCGGTCGATAATTAATTTCAGTTTGTTGTTCGCCTGCACATCATAGTTGGGAATGTTGCAGACGGAGATAAACCCGGCTTTCATCAAGTCGTACCATATAATGTAATTGCGATAGTTCGGCAATCGTTTTGCGTCTCGCGACAATTCCCGCTTATTGAGCAGTTCGGGCAGATTACCCATTTTGGTAATCAGTTCAGCAGCTTCCTTACGACTGTTTTGCTCAAACTCCAGCTCGGTGTGATCCAAAATTAAATTCAAGCCGTTTTTCTCGTTAGCCTGCTTCAAATCGGCAAAATCGGATTCTTTAAGGTAGTCAAATCCAACGCTGTTGATAAACCTGTTGATAATTTCGGCGCTGATGTCGGCAATCATTTCATACACATCTTCGATATTGCGGTATCCATCCACATAACGCCTGATTCTCTCGGCAATAAGATTTGCTATCTGCAATTTTTTGAACAGCGCGCGCAGCATGTCCTGAATATCCTGCAAACCGGTTTCCGAAAACACTTTGGAAAGATTTTGCCTGTTTTCGGGCATATACTGTTCAAACCAATATACTTCCAGCGCTTCTGCCAGTACCTGCGAAAAGTTTTTGACTCGCTCGTTGTTGCCGTAAAACAGTTCGTCCAGATCAATGCCTTCGGAAGTGAAATATTCCTGACACTCTTCCACAGTCGTTTTTTCGTAATGCTTCCGCAAACGTTCCAGATTGACGTCAAAACTGTCATTCGGGTCGAGATCGGGAACATTCATGCGGATAGCGCTGTATTTGTCCATATTGACTACGTCGCGGCGTTCGATATTGCGGATTTTTTCGAGATACAGATTGTAAACAGCACATTGAGGCAACATCAGCTCTTTCATCATCTTACCGAAGAAATACGGATTTTGTCCGAACGCAATATCCAGATTAGCCTGAATGTTACCGGCAGTAGATTTCGCTTTTTGCAGCATTGCATCCGAATCGGAATCGTGGAAATACTTTTTCAGTTCATTGAGCATGTCCAGAGCAATAGCGTTGAGTTCGCGGATATTCTTTTCGCGACGGGCATCGTTGATATTGTTTGCAGCAAGGGTCAGTTTGTCGATAATCAGCTGCGTACCGTCCTCGTTAATGCTTGCCGCCCTGTCCCACGAATGAGCAGGATTTTCAAAATGTCGCTTCACAAAATCGTATTCGATAAACGACTGTCGCAAATCCTTGCGGAAATCAACGTATGAAGGCGGAATAATCTCCTGTTTTTCAATTTTATTTTCATTGTAACCTTCGTAAATCTTACTGTTTGTTTCGGAAGAATAGTAGAAATCGCGCAGCAGATAGATATTTTGGAAATTTGGTCTGGCAGTAGTCCATTCGTCTATCCAACTGTAAGTTTCCCTGCCGAATATTTCCTTTTCAAGCACTTTCAGGAAACGGCGTTCCCAACGGTTATCCAGAAAGTTACGGTTGCCCTCGCGGTCGTTGTTAAAGTCAAACTGCAAATCAAGGTTAAACATCGTTGAAACAACAAACAGCGGCGGCGCTTTCGATTTATCTATAAAAGCATTGCGTTCTTCGGGTGTTTTCCCGATCATGTCGCCAATCCAGTTATTCAGCATTTCGGGCATCGCGCTTTGTGCCGATTGCCGGTCGCTGTGGCAGAACAAAAGGATGTTGATTTTTTCGGAACAGGAATATTTGTTGAACAGATAAGCTACTTTCCCGCGCAACAGCATTTTCGGAATTACCTTGTCGTCAATATCTTCCTCATGTGTTTCCAAACGGTGTCTTGCACCCGGGAAATCCAGCAAATCGGTATTTTTCAAAAACTGTTTATCTGTTTCCAGCTCGCTCGGCAGACAGAAAATCAGCTCTGCCGTCAGGGCGCACAGATAAGACTTTGAAAAATTGGCGACGGTTTTTTCCTGTCCGTTTTTCAAAATCATCACCGGAGTTTCAGCTTTGTAATTCGGTTCCGAACCTTCGTATTTCCCGTATATCTCGTGCAGACGCGCAACATCCAAAAGCGTTCCGTTGTCGCGCAGGACGGTATCAATCGGCAAGTAAACCACATCAGTAAAGTCTAATTTCCCGTACTGTCGAAGCAGTTCCGAAAACAGTTCGGTGATTTTCTTATTATTGTTCCACAACAGCGCAAAAATCTCACTCCAGTCACCCGGAGCTGTTTTTGCAATCAGCGACGGAATTTTTTCAAAGAACTCGGAATGGATAACGTTGGTTGCCCTGGTCGAAAAATTGGAATGGAAATAATCGTAAATATCCAGTATATCATCTTCGCCCAGCAGCATTTGCATCGCCTGTCCACTTTCATGTCTGTTGCAAAGCTCCGCAACTTTTTCGCTGACGGTATCGCTTTTCAGGGCAATATCGATTTTAGCTTTTACATCGTTGTAGTAACTGTCGCAAAGCACAAGTACCAGATCGGCAGGCGAAAGCAGCTTTGCCTTCACCGGAAAGGCGGGATTTTTCCATTTGTAGCCGGTAGAAAAGCGTGTAACCAGGCTTGTTGATTCCGTGCCTTTGCCGATAGGATTGATTTTGTTGATAAAATCGTAACTGTTGCCACGACCGTCAATTACGGTAAACGGCTTTCCGCTTTTAGACAGTAAACTACTTACAAGATAGGATTTTCCCATTTGACTTTCGCCGTACATTGCCGCGGCAGGATTGCTTTCCAGAGCAAATTTTTTCCTGTTCAACTTGCGGCGGAAATTTACAAGATTGCGGTAGGCGTACCTTTGTTTTTCGCCCTGCAACGATTCCAACACCCATTTGTTGGATTTTTCGATTGTTTCGAGTTGGGTATTTATCTTTTGTTCCATCGTATTGTCTTTTAACTGTGTTTATTACTCAAATTTACAAACTCGCCCGAATCGAGCCAGTAGTTTTTGCTTTCGCTCATGCTTTGTACCTGTAATGAAAAATAAGCCACAGGCAAATCTTCATAATTGCAGTCTTCTGCCGATTCAATTTCCAAAGTCTCCCTGTCCTCAAGATAGTTTTCACGTACAATGTTGAATTTGAAAGAACTTAGATTTCGCAGCCGTTCAATTTCCCTGTCAACCGCGTCTTTTATTCGCCGTCTGTCATCGTCGTTCAGTCTGGACTGTATGCGCTCTTCGATTTTACATACATTAAAATCAAGTGTATAAAACGGACGGGTAGGATACGACGGCGAATTTAACTGACGTGTCCAAATCCGCAATGGCAACTGCGATACTTCAACAATGGCGCTGTTCATTTCGGGAGTGATAAACGGCCCGTCGTTTTCCGATTTGGCAAAATACTCTGTTGTAGGCAACATTTTTTCTATCAGTTCGCTTAAATTCAGCGAAAAACCGTCTATACTGCCCCTTGTGGCAGCGTAATTGCCAATCATTGCGCCAACGGCAACAATGGATTTTGCATCCTTGAAATAACCTTTGCCGTTTTGGAATGGATACCAGGTTCCGATTCTGTAACTGTTTAACGTAATCAGCCTGTTGGGTGAAACGGCATAGTACTTCAAAAACAAATCGGACAGCGGTTTGAGCGATGTGGGACGCCCGGACAGCAGCACAATATCGCAACCGTAATATGAAAGCACGGTAGAAATTTTGCCTGCCAGAGCATCGAATGTGCTTTCTATAATGTTTGAGACGGTGTTCCTGTCGTAATTCCACTGTAACGCTTCGACTTTGAAACCGAAATGTTTTTCAAAACAGTCGAGAACCCGTTGAGTTGGACGGTTGCCTGCGAAAATATTGTCGAAAGTCAAAGTTGCTTTTTCCACTTTGTTTTCGTTCAACAGTTCGAGGAAATGCGACACAACCGGCACGGAAACCTGCAAGTTAAATTCACTGCGTATTTGACGGTCTGTTACCGACTGGCGGGCATTGTCCTTGCCGAAGAAATCGAGAATCAGTTTTGTAATGTCTTTTTTTCCAGACTTTGTCAACTGTTTTTGAATGGCTGCATACGGCCCTTCAATCACAAGATTCCGTATCATATCTTTCAGTAAATCATCGCCGGCGATATAGAAGCTTTCCCAAAACAGCGGCGACGGCGTTAAAGTGCATTGCCCTGCATCATTGTATTTGTAGGCGGCAATCATCACGTCTGTTGTGCCGGCGCCAATATCCACCGAACCGATTGTGAGCGACTTGTTGCTGTATCCGTTTAAATCTTTCCGCACTTTGCCGTAAAAGTCGAAATATTCCCTGCAATTGTTACAATAGCGTTTAGTGATTTCGGCAAACAAATATACAAACTGAGCACAGGTAGCTTCGTCGTATATCCATTCCTTGCGTTCTTCGATGTTCATCAGATTTTTGACTGAAGGCGTCACCCGAATTTTCTTGCGTTCTTCCTTCTCGTCGATGTCTTCGGAATATGTGCCTGCATAGAAACGGTCTAATATAATTGCAGCATCCTCGGCACATTTCCGCAAGGCAATCTGTTCCACCCGCGACATTGCCGTAGGACAGGTAATTATGATTCTCCCGATTTTGCGGGGCTTGCTTTCTTCGCCCCATCTGTGACGAAATTCGTAGCTGTTGATTTGCATTTTCGCCTGCGCCAAAATTTCGAGCAAGCTCAAAGTCATCAGCGCTTTGCGGGAGTAGAACTTGTCTATTCCGCCTTCTCCCGTCGCATTTAGTGAGCCATCGGAATTCAACTGTTCGGAGATACCTTTGATTTGTACCAGTTTGCCCGTCTCGCCTTTCAAAGTCACAAATTCCCATTCTTTTTGTTGCGGCTTGCTGTCCCACAAATAGCGTTTCGGACTTGAAAAAGTAGTGATTTTCTCTACCCCTGTATTCAGATTTATGGCTTTGTGTATAAGTTCGTTTGCTTCCGTTCCCAGCCGTACCATGCTTGGAAAAACAAATTGCTGACTTTCCCTGTACGAACTCACTCCAAAATCGACTTCGCGAAAAGCTATACGCATGTCAAACGAATCGCTTCGACGGTTGAGCCTGCCGTTTTCGAGCGGACTGGAAAAATTCTGTAATCCCAACGGCTCTACTTTAGTGAAATCATGCTCGTCGAACAGAATAGCGCAGGTGCGTGAATTACCCATATCCACAATCAGATCAACATCGCCGAAAGCTACGTTTTTGTCGGAAAACAGCGTGATTTCGGGCAGTATTTTCAATTGTTGAATATACCTTATTATATATATGTATTGAGCTAAATAACTCATTTTCGGTTTACGGATTTTCAAGTCGTCGATACTTTTGACATTGTGAAACAAGCCAAGCACATATTCGTCCACCCATTCGCAGTTACGCGATTTGGAACAGAAATCAACCAGCGAAAATTCATTGTCGCACAGGGCATAATTTTTCGATCTGTCATAAACGCTTGCAAACACAGGCGTTTCATTCAAGTCTTCGTCTTCAAAATCCTCCTGTTCGTATTTTGTACGAGTGTCGAATGTCAATAAAAGACTGTACTTTTTTACATTGCCGACATTAGTGTCGGGTACAAGTTTGAAACGACACCAGTTTGTTGGGCCGAAATCCGATTCGCCATTGTCCTGCAATTTGAAGAATGGAAGCGGCAACCATCGGTTTTCAAATATATCCCAGCGGCAGCGGTTCAAAGTCATTTGAAAACAGTCTGTTTCACCTGTTTCAGCATCTACCGCAGCATCAACAGGCTGGTTGCCGTACGAAAAGAAATCGTCTTTTATTTCCTCCCAGTTGCACGCTCTGAACCTTCCATTTTCCATACAGCCGACTTTGCCATCAATCAGATAACCAAGCAAAGCCAAATCGTATTTTCTTACCCAAATTTCGTCTTCCGAAAATTTGTGTACAATCTCCAGTTTTAACTGTTCATCATCCACGTCGAGCCACTCGTGGAAATACATCTTGAAGTTGTCGTTCAAATTTATTTCCAGTGGAATAGCATAATACTGAATGCCCGAGTTCGCAATTAAATTCATATATTATTGTTGTTTATTGATTTATAATTGATTTTACTGTTTTGCATAACGCATGAATCCCTGTAATTCCGGTAGCAAGCAACAGTAATAATACCTTTTTCATTTTCTTTTCTGTTTTACATTCGATCATTCACATTTCGGATTTTATAGAGACGCACGGCTATGCGTCCCCATAAAAATCCGATTTCTTAAAAATGCCGCATCATTTTACTTTGGATTTTGTCCGAATCTGTTACTTCCCTGTTCGCCATCCGTACACAGAAGAACCAGCAACCAAATATACCCTATCAACGGAATTAAGGATATAAATATCCATCCTCCGCCTTTACCCACATCATGCAGTCGCCTAACATTCACTGCCAAACCGGGTAGAAAAATCGCCAGCACATACAGACAATAGAATACTCCATAAGGGATTTCATCTGACATTGTTAATCCCAGAAGATTATCCAAAACTGCCGCTACTACGCAAAAGATAATATTGAACAGTACAAACATCCAATACTCTTTTCTTCTTGCTCTTCCGCTGAACCCAGCGTACTGTTTTAATACTTTTAAATACCATTCCATAATTATTACAGTTAAAATAAATTTTCCCTACTCTCTTCCGGCTTTTCGGGTTACGCCATTTATCTTTCTCTTTACGGTGAGACACTCCCACCCTACGCATCGAGACACTCTCGACCTATGCATCGGAACACTCCCGATCCATGCATCGGAACACTCTCGATCTACGCATCGGAACACTCCCGATCTACGCGGTAAATATCCAGTCTGTCAAACAACGGTTAATATTTTGTTATAACGTCCCCGCTTAACGGTTTTTGCCGGTTGTACTATACTGTACCGGAAAATGTTGTTCTCAGCTCAATAAAATATTCTCCCTGATGAATATTTGTCGGCAGAACAGCTATAAGCCGCGCAGATTTATTTTCCACAATCGTAACGAGTTCGATTTCTGCTTCGTTTTTCCTAAGCAGAAATATTCCGTTATCGGTGATTGTGGTTACTTTTTCAAAAAATTCGTTCACTGCCGACGAGATTTGCGTAGGCGCTAATCCCGGATAACGGGCGCTGATACGCTGGAAAATTCCCAGTAAACTATATGAACGTACATTTACCGGCTGAGCCTGATAATCATCTGAAGCAGACGTCAAAAGATTTTCAATTAAATTGTATTGTAGCATATAATTTCTTTAATTGTTTATATTTAAATGGATAATATGAATGCAGCAAACCCTCCCGTACAAAAGTCTTTTGTAACAGATATTCTTGTACAGGTTTTGGGAATTTATTCTTATATACAGGCGCGTGTACGCACGTATTACTATATGGACATATATGTAACTGCTTGATCTTCTCTCTCTCTCTCTCTCTCTCTCTCTCTCTCTCTCTCTCTCTCTCTCTCTCTCTCTCTCTCTACAAAAAGTGTGCCATTGTCTATTGCACGACAATTCCGTCTTGGAAGTATTCCCAAATAACCGAAACAACTATATAATATACAACGACTCATTAAAAAATCTAAATAATACAATAACTAAATAACAAACGCTGCAAAGGTATAACAATTTCTCTATATAAGAATGAACAATTGTGAAAAAAATATACTTTTCGTATTTTCTGTTTTCAACAAATTGATTTACAAATATTAATTGAGAAACTAAAATTGATAAACAATGGTTGAAAATTGCAGTTTTTGTATTTTTTGTGATAAAAATACCTGAAAAAGGATGAAGAATAAAAAATGAGGACGGAATCCTAATTGAAAATTAGAGATACATCCAATGGTTTTAACCGTTATATTTTTTGTGAAACTATAGCTCTTAATCTCCTCTCTCAAAACAACCAAAATCAAAAATAATCAAATCACTGCTTATTAGACATTTCGCATAAACATTAACACTGGTTACAGATGCTTAATTTTGGTAGGAATAACGATAAAAATTAAAGATATGCCAGCAAGTCAATTCAGATGACCTCGCCTGTGCAAGTACTGCTGAAAACCGTTTGAAGCAAAGACGGTCGCAACCCGCTTTTGTTCCAATGCCTGCGGCAACATGGCAAACAAAGAACGGTTGAAAAAATAAAAAGAGGAGGTACGGAAACAAACCCTGCTCGAACACGCCGCCACGCATATTGCCGAAATCCAAACCCGTCCCTACATTACCGTTGCCGAAGCAACCGAACTTTTTGGAATTTCCAAAGACACCGTGCGCCGACCCTGTGAAACGAAAAAGAAATTTGTAATTTTGCAGAAAAAAATATATATGCCCGAACAACAAAATACAGAATACAAATCCGTTTGGAAAGACGAGTATTTAAAATGGATATGCGGCGTTGAAAGGAAACAGTAAGGAGATGCACAAAACCGCTGCGCTCGAAGTATAATCATTACGGACTGTAACCTTAGCGGAATCTCGGCGTCAAAGGTGCAAATGAATTAAAAAAGTATATGTATAACAATTAAGTTTTAAATTATTATGGATCTTGCAAGTATTTTTATTATTGGATTTATTGTGCTGGGAGTTTACAAGATTTTTGAACTGCTGGTGAGAAGGAAGGAAAGACTGATGTTTATCGAAAAGTTTTTCACACATTGTGCGAACAGTGAAATTACAGAGTCATGGAAGTTGCCGGACATTTCGTTTGAAAAACGGGAGTTCGGGTCGCTGAAGATTTCGCTGCTGATGATAGGTTTAGGAATAGGCTGTTTTCTGACTTTCCTGACTATGATGGACAGGCATGTAAAATCAGTTTACGAAATAGACAGTTTAGTCTGTTTTTCATACATTGCCATCTTCGGGGGAATCGGGTTGCTGATTGCGCACTTCATTGAGGTAAAACAGTCTAAAAACAAGTAAGCATAAGACTGAAATCCTTAATGCAGCGTTGGATATGACGCGGATTTAACAGGTGAACGCAGATTTAATAGACAATTAATCTGCGTTCATCATTTAGATCCGCGTCATCTGTGTGCTAAAAAACAGTTACTGTTCCTCATCCGGCGCGGACGGGCGAACTTGTTGCCGGCAAAATATTGCTTACCTTTGCGCGCAATAAAAATACGGCAACATCATAAGAAATATGAGCGATATTTTACAAAAATCATTTGAGACTGAACATCTTTCACACGAAGAGGCAATGGCGGTACTTAATCTGCCCGACGAAGAGCTACCCGTTCTTCTCGACATCGCCTATGCCATAAGGAAGAAACACAAGGGCAACACGGTAGGTATTCAAATACTGACCAATGCACGGAGCGGAAACTGTTCGCAGAACTGTGCCTACTGCGCACAGTCGCGCGATTCGGAAGCGGATATCGACAAGTACCGGCTTGTGGAGTACGACAAGCTGCTGCACGACGGGCTGCTGGCACGCGACAAAAACCTTTCGAGGCACTGCATCGGCCTTAGCGGCATACGGTTTTCCGACAGGGAAATCAACGAGTTTGCCGGGTACGTCGAAAGCCTCAAAAAGGAAGCCGGCACACATATCTGCTGTTCAATCGGGTTTCTCACCGAGACGCAGGCGCAGAGGCTGAAAGACGCCGGAGTGAACCGCATCAACCACAACCTCAATACCAGCCGCCGCTTCTATAGCCAAATCTGCAGCACGCACACTTACGACCAAAGAATAGCAAACATAAAAATGCTACAGCACACAGGATTTGAAATCTGCTGTGGCGGCATCGTCGGGCTTGGCGAAAGCCGTGCCGACGTAGCCGACATGCTGATAGACATCAGGGAAATCAATCCCCAGTCGGTACCCGTAAACTTTTTGATCCCGCTAAAGGGAACAGCGCTGGCCGGAGCCGACGTCTCGCACCTCTCGCCGGAATACTGCCTGAAAATACTCTGTTTAGCAAGGCTCATGATGCCGAAGTCCGATATACGGTGTGCTGCCGGAAGGGAAATCTATCTGAAAGGCAGGGAACAGCAAATGTTTTGCGCCGTAGATTCGATCTTCGCTTCGGGCTACCTCACCGCAGGAGGGCAGAGTATCGAGGACACTGTCAAACTCGTGACCGACGCCGGATTCCAGTACAGAATAGAGCCGGCATGACTTCCGGACAGTGATTAAAACACAACGCAACCCTCTTGTATGACCGCCATTACATGCTACATCAGATGGAATGTCTCGCCGGAAATCTTCTCTGTCGGACAGCTAAGCATACGTTACTACGGGCTGTTCATGGTAGTGGCATTCCTGGCGGCATCGACTGTATTCTACCGGATACTGAAAGGCGAAGGAGAATCGCTGTTCCTGTTGCCCGTCACAGCCAATGCCGTATTTTTGGGAACCTTAGTCGGCGCCCGGCTTGGAGAATGTCTTTTCTACTTCCCCGAATACTATCTGAAAAATCCATTAGAGATAATCATCCCCTTCCATGACGGGAAATACACGGGAATAGGCGGACTGTCGAGCCACGGAGCTGCTTTTGCCATACTTATCGCCCTGTACTTTACTGCAAAAACCCTTAAAAAGCCCGCGCTGTGGCTCATCGACAGAGTATGCGTAACAGTTCCGCTGGCCGCATTTTTCATACGACTGGGAAATCTCGCAAACTCCGAAATACTTGGCACGGAAACATCTCTTCCCTGGGGATTTATCTTCGAATCAAGAGGAGAACACTTTCCGAGACATCCCGTACAGCTGTACGAAGCAGCGTGCTATCTCACTGTATTCTTTGTGATTTACAGCTTCTACCGCAGAAAACGGCACGACACCCGGCAGGGTACCGTTTTGGGACTGTTGCTGACCCTGATTTTCTTTCCACGCTTTATCCTGGAAATATTCAAAGCCCCAATCAGTGAATTTGACATGTACTCACTTTTAAGTACGGGACAGTATTTGAGCCTGTTTTTTGCCTTCGCCGGGGTAGCGCTGCTTGCAATGATCAGTGATTAATCCCCCGCTCAGCGAAAACTCCGCAGAAAAGATTTTCCACCCGTTAATGAACACCAGCGGTGTTCATCCCACTTACGTGGTTGCGAAGGGAGGGGAAGACTTTTTTTCTATTGATATGGATGCCCTACGGGCAATAACTAACCGATTCGTAATGATTTATATCTTTTCTTATCCCGAACTCAGGTTTATATGTTATCAATTTTCCTTCCCTGTACTGCTACTGCATGCATAACAAGGCTAT
>JAISDK010000289.1 GCA_031264875.1 Prevotellaceae bacterium | reverse complement strand
GGCGTCGATAAGCTGCTGGGTTACGGGAATAACCGAATCGACCACCGTGTCGCCCAGCAGCACGGCAAAGGCTTCGTTTCCACAGTGAAAGCGGGCATGATAAATTGCATCGCCGAGTCCGTTCAGTTCTTTTTGCCTGATAAAATGTATGTTGGCCATATTTTCGATATGGCGAAGCCGGTTATACAGCGTTTCGTCCTGTTCGTGAATATGGGCTTCCAGTTCGACATTGCGGTCGAAATGGTCTTCGATAGAGCGTTTGCCCTTGCCCGAGACAATCAGTATGTCCTCGATTCCCGCATCTACACATTCCTGCACTACGTACTGAATAACAGGCGTATCGATTATCGGCAACATTTCCTTGGGTTGAGCCTTGGTTGCGGGTAAAAAGCGCGTGCCGAAACCGGCAGCCGGAATAACAGCTTTTTTAATCATTGTATATTGAATTTTTAATAAGACACTTATATTATATACGGTTTAATAACTCTCGCATTGATTTTCTTAAGATTGACAACAAGTTTGCTCAGCACGTCATTGTCGCCATACATTCCCACGATAGCGCCTCCCGAACCTGTAAACTTGGCCGAAGCGCCCGATTCGCGTGCCACTCTGACCAGTTCCATATTGCTGTCGGAGATGTTCATAATCTTGCAGCGGAGGTCGAAATTATGGTCAATCAGCTCATTCAGCAGGCCATAGTCTCTGTTCAGGATAGCGTTTTTACCCTGTTCGGCGACGTCGGCAAGTTCGGCAATGGTTTTCAGCACAAACTCCTCGCCCTTTTCGAAGCGCTCTTTCAGATTGTTGAATACCGCTCCCGATACCTTGCTCAAATCGGTCTTGTATGCCAGATAGAGTTTTGGGAGAAGGTGAGCGTCGAGACATTCGTACCGTCCGGTTTTGTGCCGGTCGAAATAGTCCCTGCTAAAATCCATATACACACATCCTTCGTAAGCCTGAATGACCCTGTCCTGCAGACCGGCGTTTATTCCGAGTTCTTCCTTTTCGGCAGCCAGCACGATATTGGGAATCTGTTCCACAGGGATTTCCACGTCATAGAACTGCATCAGCGCGCGCATGGCGGCGGTCATTATGGCGCTCGAACCGGCAAGGCCTACCTGACGCGGAATGGACGACTGGTAGCGCACCGTGAAATTTCTGTTGGGCAGGCGTATCCGGTTGTCCTCGCAGTATTCGAAAAATCTTTTAATCACGGCCTTCATCAGTCGGCGTCCGCCATAGTAACCGTTCTGACGCACAGTGTTTGTTAAATGATAGATATTCCGGAAACGGGTTCTATCCTCTTCCATTTCCTCCAGCACAAGTTCCGGCGTCTGATACAGCGAAACAATTGCGCCAAAATTCTTGACAATAATCGAAACCGTCTTGCCAAAATATCCGTCGGAAGGATTTCCCAACAGACCTGCTCTCGCATAAGCTCTACTTTCTATAATCATAAATCGCAATTCAAAGCCGGCGAATGTACGCGAAATTTCCGAAACCGGTCAATTTATTTGTCACGAGGTTTATTCACAGCGCCTTTTCCGGCCTGCCGGATATGGGCATATATGTTACATCCGGCGGTTTTTGCCGTTTTCAGGTAAAGCATTACTTTTGCCCGAAAATTATAAATTTGTTAAATGATGAAAAAAATCGTATTTGTAACTCTTCTACTCGGAATAACTGTTGCTGCATCAGCGCAGTCGGGTGAATATTTTAAGCCTGAGACAATCAAGGCGGTAATGCTGAAAACGGCGAAATGGCAGATTGAACATCCAAAACATGCGTCGAACGACTGGACAAACGGAGCCTTTTATGCCGGCCTGTATGCCGCATGGGAAACAACCAAGTCGAAAGACCTTTACAGGGCTTTGACCGACATGGGCAACTCCACAAAATGGCGGCCACTGAACCGCTGGTATCATGCCGACGACATTGTTATCTGTCAGACTTACATCGACAT
This sequence comes from Prevotellaceae bacterium, assembly GCA_031264875.1. Taxonomy (GTDB): domain Bacteria; phylum Bacteroidota; class Bacteroidia; order Bacteroidales; family UBA932; genus JAIRLF01. The sequence goes on along the minus strand of JAISDK010000289.1, from coordinate 8,060 downwards.
TTACAGAAAGGAGAAAAAACGGGAAATGATTCAGGCTACCCTCGACACGGTGGACAAGCTTCTTGCAAATCCATATCCCGTAAAGGGAATCGAAGTCATTAAATGGTGGTGGTGCGATGCGCTGTTTATGGGGCCGGCTACTCTGGTAAAACTCGGCGTCACGCTGAAAAACGATGAATATCTGAAGAAAAGCGACGAATATTTCAAGGAATGTTACGATTTGCTGTACAACAAAGAAGAGCGTCTTTTTGCCCGCGATCTGGGTTATGTAATTAAAAACGACGGAAATGACCGCTTCGAAGCAAACGGTAAAAAAATCTTCTGGTCGCGTGGCAACGGCTGGGTCATGGGAGGCTTGGTGCGCATACTGAAAGAACTTCCGAAAAACTATCCCGTCCGCCCGTTTTACGAACAGCTGTACAGGGAAATGGCGGAAAAAATCATTTCCTTGCAGCAGTCCGACGGCCTGTGGCGGGCAAGTTTGCTTGACCCCGATTCGTATCCGGGAGGAGAAGTTAGCGGTTCGGGATTTTTCTGCTACGCCCTGGCATGGGGAATCAACACTAAACTGCTGGACAGGGCTACCTTTAAGCCTGCCGTCGAAAAGGCATGGACAGCGCTGAACGGCTGTGTCAACGAAGAAGGACGCACAGGATGGGTACAGCCAATTGGCGCCGATCCCCGTAAAAATTTTACCGCCGACAGCTGGGAAGTGTATGGAACCGGAGCTTTTCTCCTGGCAGGCAGCGAAGTCATCAAACTCAAGTAACCGAATGGGTAAGCTAAAAACTGTACAACATTTTTTCTCACTGGTCAAGTTTTCACACACGGTTTTTGCCATGCCCTTCGCCCTTACAGGTTTCGTCTGGGCATGGCACGAATCGGATACCGGAGAATTTCCATGGAAAGTTCTGCTCTTAGTATTGCTGTGCATGGTGTTTGCGCGCAACGCGGCAATGGCTTTCAACAGATACATCGACCGTGAATACGACCGGAAAAACCGGCGCACGAAAAACCGTGAAATACCGGCGGGAATAATAACTCCGGCGGCGGCGCTCGTCTTTGTGGTCGTGAACTGTATCCTGTTTTGCCTTACGACCGTATTTATCAACCGTCTTGCCTTTTACCTTTCCTTTCCGGCGCTGGCGGTGATACTTGGCTACAGTTACACAAAACGGTTTACCTCGCTGTGCCACTTCATACTCGGAGCAGGTCTGGCCATTGCGCCGACAGGAGCATATATCGCGCTTGCCGGAGAATTTGCCCTGATTCCCGTACTGCTTTCTTTAACAGTACTGTTCTGGGTCGGCGGATTCGACATTCTCTATGCCCTTCCCGACTGCGGCTTCGACCGGGAAAACAGTTTACATTCCGTCCCCGTGGCCGCCGGACCTGAAAACGCCCTGATACTCTCGGCTGTCGCACACGTCGTATCAATACTGATCGCCTTGCTTACAGGCGTTTTGTCCAACAGAGGACTTTTCTACTGGACAGGATGCGCTATCTTTGCCGGCATTCTGATATATCAACACGCCGCAGTCTCCGTTTCAAACCTGAAACGCATCAATGCTGCCTTTGGACTGATGAATGGAATGGCAAGCGTTTGTTATGCAATATTTTCGATAACGGATATTCTTGTATATCACAGTCAATAGTTCGTGTTACGAAATTTATTCTTAGATTTGCACGTGTTTATTTTTTGTCAAATTAGCTTTAATTTATTAATTATGAGGACAGTGATATTTTTAATTCTTACATTCTTTTCTGTTGCTGCATTTGCACAGGAAAACTATATGTTCCCTGAATTTGTATCGGGCGAAATATATTACAAAGAAACGGCAATTGCCGCTTCGATAAACTACAATTTGTTTTTGTCGGACATACTCGCTATGGACGGTAAAAAGAAAAAACGGCTCATGGACGTGGACAGAATAGAATACGTGAGCGCGAACAGAACGAGATTTATACCGCTTAATGATAATACCTTCGGGGAAATATTGATTGACGGAGGACTTACTCTCGCAGTAAAATATTCCGGAGAAATTGCCAGAACAGGTGAAATCTCAAAAAATATCTCAAAAACGTCGTTAAACAAACTGCTGGATTCCGGAAATCCTTTGCCCGACGGCATTACAATAACAGTAGATAGCGCATATTATTTTGTCAAGCAGAAGAATACGCGAAAACTGTACCTGCCCGGAGCAAATGTAGCAAAAGCAAACCATGCCGGTATCATTAAATTGTTTATGAAAAACAAGTCGGAAATCAATTCATTCATTGAACGTAACAAAACAGATTTTTCATCTTTTGAAAGCCTTAAAGCATTAGTCGAATTTTGTGAAAAATATACTGAGTAGCACATAATATGTTAAAACAATTGGCGAGAATCGGTAATATTCTGAAAAACATAAAATAATGACAGGCTTTTTTTCCACCGTTGCCTCTGAAACAGAATTGCGCACAAGATACATAGTACAAATGGGCAAGAGAATCAGGTTTTTCCGTCCCGACTATAAATTTGTCAGGCACAACGAAAAATCGGAAATCACCGTAAGCAATTTGAACGTGTATATCAAAGACAATCATATCCTGAAAAACGTCGATATTTTCATTCCCGACAAAAAAATCACTTGTATAATAGGCCCGTCGGGTTGTGGAAAATCAACCCTGTTGAAGACGCTCAACCGTTTAATTGATTCCGTTGAAGACGTAAAAATTACAGGACAGGTGCTTGTCAATGGCGAAGACATTATCGGCAGTGGGCAGGAAATCACTAATATCCGTAGAAAAATGGGACTGATATCACAAAAACCATGTCCCTTGCCCATGTCGATATTCGACAATATCGCTTACGGATGCCGAATCCACGGAATACGTAACAGACGGAAACTGAGAATGATTGTCAAGTACTATCTCAATGCTGCCGGTTTATGGGACGAAGTGAAAGACCGGCTGCGAACTCCTGCCGTACGCCTCTCTACAGGGCAGCAACAGCGGCTTTGCCTTGCCCGCAGTTTAGCCGTAGAACCTCAGTTTATCCTTGCAGATGAGGCCACAAGCGCACTCGACCCGATTTCAAGCAAAATTGTTGAAGAGCTTTTTGTGAAACTGAAACAAAACTATTCCATTGTCATGGTAACGCATACACTCCGGCAAGCGCTCAGAATTGCCGATTATGTCATATTCATGTACCTCGGCGAAATAATCGAATCGGGCGACGCCGAACAGGTATTCAATAATCCGCAGAACGAACTTACTAAAAAGTATCTTTCCGGAATATTCAGTTGATTAAAAAACAAATTATAATACACTTAGTAAATGGATAAATACAGACTGACACATTTAAGGGAACTTGAAGCCGAATCAATTTTCGTACTGCGCGAAGTAGCCGCACAGTTTCAGCGTCCGGTAATTCTTTTTTCGGGAGGTAAAGATTCGATTGTAGTTACTCATTTGGCATACAAAGCATTTTATCCTCTGAAAATCCTGTTTCCACTGTTGCATATCGACACGGGACACAATTTTGTCGAAACCCTCGAATATCGTGACGCTCTGGTGAAAAAACTGGGTTTGACGCTTATCGTCGGGTCAGTACAGGAATCCATAGACGCCGGACGCGTGAAGGAAGAAACAGGCTATCACGCCAGTCGAAACAAGTTACAGACAGTTACTTTGCTCGACGCAATTGAACGACACAAATTCGACGCAGCCATCGGCGGGGCTCGACGCGACGAGGAAAAAGCTCGTGCCAAAGAACGCTTTTTTTCGCATAGAGATGAATTTGGTCAGTGGAACCCTAAAAATCAGCGCCCTGAACTATGGAACATTTTCAACGGTAAAAAGAATATGGGTGAGCATTTCAGAGTGTTTCCAATCGGTAACTGGACGGAAATGGATGTGTGGCAATACATTTACAGAGAAAACATCGAAATGCCCTCCATCTATTTCACTCACGAACGCAAAGTATTCAACCGTGACGGGCAATGGCTGGCTGCCGAGCCTTGTATGAAACTTAAACCCAGTGAAATTGTGGAAACAAAACAGGTTCGCTGCCGGACAGTCGGAGACATAAGCTGCACGGGATTAACCCTTTCCAAAGCAGAATCGCTCGAAGATATTATCAGCGAAATTGCGGCCACTCACGTCACCGAACGGGGAGGCAGAGCCGATGACCAACGTTCCGATACGGCAATGGAAGATAGAAAAATTGCAGGATATTTTTAAAATGGAGAATAAAACAATAAAACTGTTTACTAACGGATATTTAGACATGGATTTGTTACGCTTCACGACAGCCGGAAGTGTGGACGACGGTAAAAGCACTTTAATCGGACGATTGCTATACGACAGTAAATCAATCTTCGAAGATCAGTTGAAGGCTGTTGAAGCGGCCTCGCAGCGAAGCGGTAACGAGGAAATGAATCTTGCCCTGTTTACAGACGGATTGCGCGCAGAACGCGAACAGGGAATTACTATAGATGTGGCATACAGATATTTTGCTACCCCAAAACGCAAATTTATAATTGCCGATACTCCCGGACATATACAGTACACCCGTAATATGGTAACAGGAGCATCTACCGCCGATTTGGCTGTGATCCTGATCGATGCACGGAACGGAACAATGGAGCAGACTTTGCGACATTCCTATATTGCATCCTTGCTGGCTATACCTTATATTATAGTGTGCATAAATAAAATGGATCTTGTAAACTTTTCCGAGAAGGTATTTGAAGACATAAAACTGAAATATAACGATATAACAAACAAACTGCAATTAAGCAATGTGAAATTTATCCCCATTTCGGCAAAACTGGGCGACAATGTCGTCGATTGTTCGGCGAATATGCCATGGTACACGGGAGATACGCTGATGAATATGCTGGAAACTATTGTAATAGACCATAAAACTAAATTTGCGGACATGCGTTTGCCCGTACAGTACGTAATCAGGCCTGTTTCGGACAAATTTCATGATTTTCGGGGATATGCGGGACGTCTGTCCGGCGGTATTCTGAAAAAAGGGGATGCAGTAGTCGTGATGCCGTCGGGACAACGCTCAACAGTGGCAGCCATCAATCAGTGTGACAGAGAACTGGATGAAGCCTTCACTCCCGATTCCATTACCGTACAGCTGACCGACGACATTGACGTAAGTCGGGGCGACATAATTGCAGGCGAAGGTGAAAAACCTTCAGTATCACAGGACATAAACGCCATGGTATGCTGGTTCAATGAAAACCCGTTGCAGGTTAACAGCAAGTATATTATAATGCATGCGACAAAAGAAACCGTAGGAATTGTTAAAAGCATCGAAAATACTGTAAATATCAATACCCTTGAACTGGAACCGGGCGGTACAGCATTAAACATGAACGAAATAGCATCAATAAAAATCAAAACCGCACAGCCTCTGGTTTTCGATTCATACAAAAAAAACCGCACAACCGGCAGTCTCATACTTATTGATTCCAATACTTTTGAAACTCTCGGTGCGGGAATGATAATTTGAAACATATTGAAATTATGGATAATAACACTGTCTCAGAATTAAACAGCAAATTCTCGGAAACAGAGCCGGAGAAAGTTCTCGAATACCTTTCAGCTTCTTTCGGCGACCGTATAGCCTTGTCGTCGAGTTTAAGCCTCGAAGACCAGATAATTACCGACATGATTGTGAAAATCAATCCGAAAATGCGAATTTTTACCCTGGATACCGGACGTTTGTTTCCGGAAACATATAATTTAATTGACCGAACCAATCATAAATACGGAATAACAATTGAAATATTTTTCCCTAATTACGTAGATGTACAGGAGATGGTAAACACCGACGGCATCAATCTGTTTTACAACAGCGTTGAAAAACGCAAAAAGTGCTGTCACATCCGTAAAATAGAGCCGCTTAAACGCGCTTTTGCCGGATTGGACGCATGGATATGCGGATTACGGAAAGAACAGTCGGTAACACGTCGCAATATGCAAATGGTCGAATGGGATGAAGAAAACAATCTGCTTAAAATCAATCCTCTGATTGACTGGTCAGAACAACGGGTATGGGAATATGTCAAAACCCGCAGCGTGCCATACAGCAAGCTCCACGACAGCGGTTTTCCGAGCATCGGATGCCAGCCTTGCACCCGTGCAGTCGAACCGGGAGAAGACATACGCGCCGGTCGCTGGTGGTGGGAACTGCCCGCGCATAAAGAATGTGGATTACATAGAATTAGTGCAACTGACATTTAAATGTGCAAATATCGGGAACGCTTGAAATCAATATTATAAAAGAAAACATTTGGAAGGAAATATTTTTTTACTACTTTTGAACGCAAAACTTTGGTACGGTTTTTGCTGTATAAACGGTTTTTGCGTAATAAAATTAAAAAGTTAAATGAATTAAAAAAATGTAGTATATGAAAAAAGTAGTTTTAACTCTAACTCTAATTGGGTTATTTTCATTAAATTCATATTCGCAGGATGATGTGAATAAAGCTATTGAGCTTTACAATCAGGTTGTGCAGGCCGCGCAGTCTGAAAACTATGCTTCGGCAATAACAAAAGCTAACGAAGCATACACTATTGCTAAAACTGTTCCCGAAGGCACAGAAGAAGTAAAAGCAAATCTCGAAAAAATCATTCCGCAGCTCTATTTGGGGAAAGCAAAGAAAACTTTGGAAGAAGCAAAATTCGAGGAAGCCCTGACAGAATTTAACAAAGCGGCAGAAGAAGCAAAGAAATTCAATAATGCCGAAGCAGAAAAAGACGCTATCGAATATATCCCCAAAGTATATTTGTCTCAGGCAGATAATCTCTATACAAACAATGACTTTGAAGGCGCTGTAGCAGCTTTCGACAAAGCGCTGGCTATCGATAAAGATAATGCGCAGGCTTATCTGGTTAAAGGAACGTCGTTAATAAAACTCGGAAAAACCGAGGAAGCTATTGCCATTCTCGAAAAAACAATCGAAATAGCAAATGCAACCGAAAAATCTTCAATTGCCAACAACGCTACAGCTCAAATAGTAAGTGTTTATACCAAAGCCGCATCGGAAGCTCAAAAGGCGAAAAAATGGGCTGATGTTGTATCAAATGCCGAAAAAGCTTTGGCGTATAAACCCGAAAAGTCCACACAATTGTTGCAACTGGTAGATTTGGGCAACCTTCAGCAAGGTCATGCACTGGCAGCTACCAATAAAACAAAGGCCTGTCAATTTTTGAAGAAAGTCAAAAGCGACGCCAAACTTAAAGAAACCGCAACTCAATTGTCGAAATCTATAGGCTGTAATTAAAAAGACACTTAATAAATAACATTTTCGTTTTCATTTTTTAAAATTTTGAAAAGAAAGAGGATGTTCACTTGAATATCCTCTTTCAATTTATATAGTACCCAATTATTTAGGGATGCGAAATAAATAACATGTAAATGTTTAAACGAAAATTCGGACAGCTCTGAAACGCAGTTCGACGTAGTCAAAGAACGTAATCAATAGCGTAGTGGCAACGCCCAATGCCGTCAAGTTAAGGTGAAAGCATTAGCGTTGGGCGTTTTTGTGCATTGATTCATTGTCGCAAATACGCCGTACGGCGTATAAAATTGATAACCCCGTGCAAGCGAAGCGCAGCTCGGGGTTAGAGACGTGATGCATCACGTCTCTACAACACAACTCCGCAAGGAGTTGAACTGCTTCGCAGTTCCGATAGAGAGGGGGCATTTATACCCCGAGCTGCGCTCCGCTTGCACGGGGTTATCCAAATTAGACGCCGTACGGCGTCAATCCTTAACTTGACGACATTGTGGCAACGCTCAATGTCGTCAAGTTAAGCCATGCTATGCTTATAAGTCCTCGCTCGGCGTAGTCTCCAGACCAATGTCGTCAAGTTAAGGGCTGAAAGCCCGATAATCAATAGCATAGGGCAACGCCCAATGTCGTCAAGTTAAGGGTTGAAAGCCCGATAATCAATAGCATGGGGCAACGCCCAATGTCGTCAAGTTAAGCCATAAAAAGCTCTGAAAGAGCGATATCAATAGCACAGGGCAACGCCCAATGTCGTCAAGTTAA
>JAISDK010000279.1 GCA_031264875.1 Prevotellaceae bacterium | reverse complement strand
AGCCCCGCCCCTACAGCTGGTCGATGACCCGCGGTTATGAAAATCCGGCTTTTCAAGCCATAAGATGACATCTCACAAAAAGTACTGCGTACCATCAGTTATTAAATTTTGTATGCATTTAAGTAAGTCCGAAAACTATTCACAAGATAAATATCAATAATTCGGGCAATTTATTTTTATTGAATATTTTGTCATTATGGTAAATCGCTAATATCACCAATGGTTAAAACCATTGGATTTTGTATATATAGCATAATGATTTATGTGTTTTCGGACTGACATTATATACTAATATCATGAATTTTTAATTCACACCCTGTCACTCCCCTACCCTGCCGGTTTAGGATACGTCTTTTTGAAATTACGACAATACAGTTTACGAGATGTCAGCAATCCTGTAAATTATGATTCTGACAAAGGCATTGCATCACAAAATTTTCAATTGAACTCGATCAACAGTCTAAACACCTGTCCGGGATTTGCTTTCCATTTTTCCAGCGCTTCTCCGGCTTTATCAGGCGGATATATTCCGCTGATTAATTCTTCTTTAGGACACGTTCCACGTTTCAGGTACTCCATTACGGCACGAAAATCTTCGGGCATGGCATTGCGAGAACCGCGTATATCTATTTCTTTCTGAACAAAATACTTTGTTTCGAAAGCTATCTCCGTTTTTGCATAGCCAATACATACCACACGACCGGTAAAAGCCACTTCGTCGATAGCCATCTGATATGTTGGAGGAGCGCCAACAGCCTCTATAATTACATCAGCGCCCTGATTGTCTGTTATCTCCTGCAAACGTTCATGTACATTTTCCGTCCGGGAGTTAATAGTGTAACTTGCGCCTAACCGTTTAGCCAAAGCAAGTTTAGCATCGTCGATATCTATTGCAGTCACTTTTGCACCGCGAATTGCCGCACGGACAATAGCGCCTACTCCTATCATTCCACAACCTATAACCGCCACAGTATCCGAATCGCTGACTTTTCCGCGGTTTACGGCATGAAACCCGACACTCATGGGTTCGACAAGGCAAAAATCCACAGGTGAAATCGCCGAATCGGCAATAACCTTGTTCCATGGCAGGGCAATATACTCACACATAGCGCCGTTTCGCTGTACTCCCAAAGTCTGGTTAAACTGGCACGCATTAGGCCGTCCATTTCGACACGAAGGACAGTTACCGCAGGCCGTGTATGGATTTACGGTACAGCACATGCCTGCTTTTAAATGACTTGGCGCCTCGCTACCCGTGGCTTCAATTACTGCGCCAATCTCATGCCCCGGTATTACGGGAAGCTTCACCATCGGATTTTTACCCGAATAAGTATTAAGGTCGGAACCGCAGAATCCCACGTATTTAATTTTCAACAATACCTCGTTTGGAGATATTGAAGGCGCGGGTATGTCTGCAAGTTTTACCTCTCCCGCTTGCACTATCTGTATAGCTTTCATTTTAAATTATATTATAATAATAAAGATATTTTTATTCCGACATGTTTTTAATGTAAGGCAAACAGACGGGATTCTCGAATCTGTAGAATTTTCTTGCATTCCCGCCAAGAAACAGCGTTTTTTCTTCTTCGTTCAATAGATTGGATTTGAGAACGAAATCGTAGGACATTCTGTATGTTATGGCAGTTATAGTACGCGGATAATCGGAACCCCACATCAGTTTTTCGATACCTGCCAGCGACGCCGCTTCCCTGATTGCCCATACGGCGCCCTTAAACGGATAAAATTCATCATTGAACAGCCATGTTATGCCGCCGGACTCAATCATCACATTCGGATGACGGGCTAACTTGATTTGCTGCTGCCATCCGGGACGGGTTACAAGCCCAAAATGCCCGATGGCAATTCTCAAATCCGGACATTCGGAGATAATTTCTTCCATTTCGGAAACCTGTTCGGCTCCCGGAGCCAGATCTACCGAAAACAAAACATCGTTTTTTTCCATTAACCGAAACATCCGCATCATTTCGTCACAAGTCAGCCATACCCGCCTATCGCTCATAATCAAACGTTCAGCAGGCAGTTTAATAGCTTTGAAACCCTGATTGACCAGAATCTCCGCATGTTCAAAATATCCGGGCTGACGGGCGTCCACCATTCCGCAGCACAGAAAACGGTTCGGATACTTTTGCTCCGTTTCCCAAAGATAATCATTCTGCAAACCGTCTATATACTCCTGAGTTATAACGGCTGCCGAAACCTGTGCATAATCCATGTTCGAAAGAAAGATTTCGGCAGTATTGCGCCCGTCGATGATAAACGGAGGCAACATTTGCCTTACTTCTCCCATAAACAATGATTTACCATTCTCAAGCGTCTGTATTTTCTGCCCGTTTACTTCCGTATCCTGCCATAGCCAAAGATGCGCATGAGCGTCAATAATAGTTATTTGTTTGTCTGTCATCTTTATGCATTAAAAAACTCAACTGTTTAACCATGTATCGCGATATCTTGGTTCCAGAATAGCCTGCACCTCTTTCAGCAAATCTATGTCGAAAGGCTCTGTTGCCCAGTTAATATTCTGTAATACAGCCTCCGGACGGGTAGTACTGAACAGTGTAGTAGCAATCCTCTCATTGCTTACGGAATATTTTATCGCCAGCTGTTCTATTGACTTACCCTTTGATTTACAATGCAGCGCCGCCTTCCGGCATACATCCTGCAAAGGCTTCGGGGCGGGATGCCAGTCCGGAGCGCCACGCTCGGTGAGCAGCCCCATAGAAAAAGGGGAAGCATTGATAACGCCGATTTCATGTTTCTCGAAATAGTCGAGATAGTCGGTTAAAGCATCATCGTTCAGACAGTAATGACAAAATGAGAGGACGCTTTCCACCGTCCCCGCCGGAACATGGTCAATCACATATTTAAAATGTCGAAGAGTCAAATTAGTGATACCCACATGTTTTACAACGCCTTTGTCACGCAGCGCCGTCAAAGCGGGAAGAGTTTCCCCGCAAACCAGTTCCAGATCGGCAAATTCTATGTCGTGTACATTGATAAGATCAACATAATCAACATTCAAACGTTCCAGACTTTCGTAAACGCTTTCGGTTGCACGCTTCGCCGAATAATCCCAGTAATTGACGCCGTCTTTTCCGTAACGGCCTACTTTGGTCGAAAGATAATATCGATTTCTGTCGATGGTTTTCAATGCCTTACCCAGCACCGTTTCACTTTTCAAATAACCGTAGTAAGGCGACACGTCAATGAAATTGATGCCGTTATCCACAGCGGCATGCACAGCGCTGATTCCTTCTTCCTCTCTTAATGAATGAAAAACTCCGCCCAGTGACGAAGCGCCGAAACTGA
>JAISDK010000272.1 GCA_031264875.1 Prevotellaceae bacterium | reverse complement strand
AGAACAAATTCCGCAAAATGCTGTTTTATTCTTCGCGTTGAGTTGTCTTTGTCTCCGGCAAGAGACAGGAAACCGTCATATAGCATTGAAAATCCCATGTCTGTTAAATCACATTAAATACAAATATTTCAAATAGTTTCGATGTTTTTACATATTATTAAACATCTATAAACCGGGTGCAAAAGTAAACAAAAATTCGATCCGGCAAATATTTTTTAAAAAATCGGCAATTCTGTGAGAAAACACGTTAATAAAACAATGTTCCGCTACAGCAAATAAGATTAAAACTCCAGACCTTCCGCAAACTGTATTGTTGCAATTTTTACAAAGCTTTAGCCCAATGTCGTCAATTTAAGCGTAAAATACCGGCTCGGCGTAGTCTGGAGACTACGCCGAGCGCAGGATTTTAATCGACAGCATTAAGCCTTAAATTGACGGCATTGAGCTTTAGCCCAATTATACCTGCTAACCGGCGGGTTTCAGTCGTCGGATGGCAGGTATAACCGTTTCGGGCAAACATTGCAACGGGTCAATTTTTCGGGAATCAGGAATCTTGCTCATCATTATTATTATCATCATCATTTACGATGTAAAGCTGTGCAAATTTGAGTATCAAAGTTCGTATTCCGGCATTGTAAAAATCTACTCTTGCTCTCGCCTCCTTTCCTTCGATTTCAACTTCTACAACACGTCCCCGTCCGAACCGCGCATGTTCCACTTCCGTTCCGATTGGCAGAGCGGATATATCGATGACTTCTTCCTGTCGATACTTTTTTTTCTGTTTCGACGAGCCGTCGGTAATTTTCGGTTTGTCAAGTTTCTTGTACGGAAGACGCAATGGAGTTCTTTCTTTTGTATCAAATTTATCATAAGGCTCGAGATAATTAACTGACAGATATGCACTGTCAATATCGTGTAAAAAACGGCTTGGTGCGGATGAAATCATATTTCCCCAGCGGCATCTTGTCTGCGCAAATGAAATCGTGACCTTGACTGCCGCACGTGTCAGTGCAACATAGAAAAGGCGACGCTCTTCTTCCAGCAAATTTTCCGACTGGATGGAATTGGGTCCGGGGAAAAGCCCTTCCTCCATCCCTACGATATAGACATAATTGAATTCCAATCCTTTGGCTGAATGTATTGTCATCAGTGTCACCTTATTATGGTCTTTGGCCGTGTTACTGTCCATATCGGTTATCAGGGAGACATTTTGCAGATATTCTACTATCATCACCCCTTTTTCCTTGCTTTCGGAAATTTTTGCATATTCTTTTATTCCGTGCAAAAGTTCTTCGATGTTTTCGATACGCGATACGCCGTCGGGAGTTTTATTCAGCTGAAGATCAGTCATAATTCCTGCCCGTTTGACTACGTTCATGGCAAAGGTGTAGGCATCTTCCGTATTTACTTTCTGTATGAACGATTCTATCATTTCCTTGAAATCGGCGAGTCTTTTAAGTGTGGACTCTTTCAGGTTCAATTGTGTTGATATCAGCCTGCTTGATAATACCCGGTTTATGACTTCCCATAAACTGATGTTATTGCTGGAGGAATAGGACTGCAGCTTGTCCATTGTGTTACTGCCTATTCCCCGAACGGGATAGTTGATAATTCTGCTCATGGCCTCATTGTCTTGAGTATTTACGGTCAGTCGCATGTAGGCCAGAACGTCCTTTATTTCGGCACGCTGATAAAACGAAATTCCTCCGTATATTTTGTAGGCGATGTTCCTTCGCCTGAGAGAGTCCTCGAATATTCTCGACTGTGCATTTGTTCTGTAAAGGATTGCTATGTCGGAATAGTTTACCTGTTTGCAATATACCGTGTCCACAATCGAAGATGCAACTAACTGGCCTTCTTCCTGATCGGTAAATGCCCGTATAATTTCTATTTTCTCGCCTACTTCGCCTTCGGAGAAACAGACTTTTTTCAGCTGCTTTTTATTCTTGGCAATAAGGCTGTTGGCTGCATTAACGATTACTTTTGTTGAACGGTAGTTTTGTTCCAGTTTAAATTCGGAATAATTCGGATAGTCTTTCCTGAAATTCAGGATATTTTCGATTTTTGCACCTCTAAACGAGTAAATGCTCTGTGCATCGTCGCCTACAACGGTGATATTGCCGTAGATCTCGGCTAACCGTTTAACAATAAGATATTGTGCCACGTTTGTGTCCTGATATTCATCAACCAGAATATATTTGAACCATTGCTGGTATTTTTTCAGTATTTCGGGATAATCGCGAAACAGAATATTGGTATATAGCAGCAGGTCATCAAAATCCAGGGCATTTGCGTTTCGACATTTCATGACATATCTCTGGTATATTCCCGAGATTTTAGGCCGGTGCGATTTGATGTCTTCTTCGGTCAACATAATGCTGGAGGTATAGGAAGCGGGCGTCATCAGACAGTTTTTTGCCATTGATATTCTGCCAAATACTTCTCTGTCTTTATATATTTTGTCATTCAGGTCCATTTCCTTGATAATACTTTTCAATATACTCAGCGAATCGGTAGTGTCGTATATTGTGAAGTTTGGCGTGAACCCTATCGCCTCTGCTTCGGCACGTAAGATTCTCGAAAATATCGAGTGAAAAGTTCCCATCCACAGTTTGTTTGCCTGTTTGCCCACAACTTTGGCTATGCGTTCTTTCATTTCCCGCGCTGCCTTGTTGGTAAATGTCAAAGCCAGCACCGACTTTGGGGGGACATTATTCATCAGCAGGTAGGCAATCTTGTATGTCAATACTCTTGTTTTTCCGGAACCTGCTCCGGCAATGATCAAACTCGGGCCATCGATACATTTTACGGCTTCCTGCTGTACGGGGCTTAAATCTGCTAAAATATCCTTCATAATATTACAAATTTTATCGTTTTTTCTAATTATAAATGCAAACAAAACAAAACTGCTCCTCCTCTGCTTATTTTGGCATTACAAAATTCCAATATCCTATAACCTTGTAGTTTATTAGTTTTTAAACAGTAAATTCGCACGTCAAAGTATGCCGCTTTGACGCTGACAAAGCTAAGCGAATTTTTGTAAACTGAAAAAAAGAATTACCTTTGCGCGCTTTTTTAAGCCAAAATGGTGGTCGTAGCTCAGTTGGTTAGAGCGTCAGATTGTGGCTCTGAAGGCCGGGGGTTCGAATCCCCTCTTCCACCCAAACATGTTAAATCGTTAGAAAATAGAGTATTACAAGAGACCGAAAGCGATAAAGATACAATTAAATACAACAAGATACAATTAAGGAAATCGTCAGTAAGTATCAAGCAGATACAGTAAGAAAAGAAGCATGTTAGAAAACAGATAAAAAGGATCATTCCTACGCAAAAAATTTAGAAGTATGCGTAGAAAAAAAATTTTGATTATGCCGAAGCTATGTAATAGGAACGGCGACCTCAAGAAGCGGTGGTACGTAGAAGTATCTCAGCGCAATCCAAGAGACGGGGAGATGTATCGCAAGCGTTTCGAGAAATTAGACAGTTGCAACATCAACGACCTCACAGATGTCGAGAGCAGGGAGAAGTTAGGGGAAGAGATAATAGAGAAGCTCAGGCACAAGTTAAACAACGGGTGGACAATATTCAGTGACATCACCGAGACAGTACACGAAGACCAGCTACAGTACGCCTCGACAGCAAGATTTTACAAGCAGCAAGTTAATTCAAACAACAACTACACCTTTTGGGCGTCCATATACATAGACGAAACGCTCAGCAAGCAAAAAGCCTCAAAAGACACAATCGACACATACAAAAGTCGGTATCGAGTATTCGGCAACTGGTTACATTCAAAAAGTCTGTCAATGCACGACATATCAGCAATAACAAACACCGACGTCAAAGCCTTTTTCGATTTTTTAAAAGACGACCGAAAAATGTGCAAGCACACATACGAATCATATCGATACCTGTTATACACACTATTTCAGTTCATAATAAAAAAAGGAGGCATAACCGACAATCCAATGTACGACATTCCCGAGAACTGGAGAACAGGAGACAACGCCGCAGAACTCATCGAAGAAAGCGATCTGAAAAAATTAATAACCGAGATAGACAAATGCGATCCACAAGTGGGGTTAGCATGTCGATTTGAATACTACTGTGGAATGAGACCTGGCTATGAAATACGTTTATTAAAAATCGAGCACATTGACTTCAGCAGAAATCGAAGCAAAGTAACCGTAACATCCGAAAACGCCAAAACCGGCAGACTAAGAAAAGTCGTAATACCCGACGTCTTTTTAGACTACCTGATCAACGTCTGGCGTTTAGATAAATACGACAGCAATTTTTACGTATTAGGCAGGAACGGAAAGCCCGGAACACTGCCATTCGGCAAAAACACATTACGCGACCGATTTAACAAAATCAAAGAACGCCTCGGGCTACCCAAGAGTTACAAATTCTATTCCCTCAAATGCACCGGAGCTGTAAATCTTGCACGAAACGGAGTATCAATCATTGAAATTCGCAATCACCTCGGACACACAAAACTGGAGACAACAGAAATATACCTCAAGCGGCACGACAACGAAGAATCCAAGAAAATCAGGAACATTCCCGACATTTTCGATTAGCGCCATATCAACTCCTTAAAGTCTCGCTCGGCGTAGTCTCCAGACTGCGTCGTGTTAAAAGCAAGGCTCCAGCCTTGCAATCTTAAGCCCCTCAAGCGCCCTCAAAACAAAACCGGCAGTCGAAACCGCCGGTTTTGTTAGCATTTCCTCACGCCAGACTTTCCATCAGCGCAGCTTTCACAGCAATAATCAGTCCGCAACTATCTGAAGCAATCAAACCTTTAAGTTGATCCGTTTCATGTTCATCAAGAAAACATTCCCCGTTTTCATGAATACCCTGTGCAACACTCAGCCATCTCAAATCCGGCATACTGACATAAATAAAATTCCCCAGCATCCGGCAAAGCTCATCAACATCGATAGGAATATCATTCCCCGACAAATCCGTAAATTTCAACTTTTTAATCTCTAATTTCATATATCATAAATATTTTTTCCACTCAAACGCATTTCTAAATCTCAAATAATCAACATTTCCCTCATTATCATAAGCCTCGCGCTCGAAAGGGCAATTGCGATAGCCATAC
>JAISDK010000238.1 GCA_031264875.1 Prevotellaceae bacterium | reverse complement strand
ATAAGAAACATTTCAGGCACACCGTCTGATTTTGTCCTTCAGGCAAATTCCCGAAGCATTTTTTCGGCCGAATTTGTCGTTCGGGAAGATTCCCGAAGCATTTTTTCGGTCGGATTTGTCGTTCGGGAAGATTCCCGAAGCATTTTTTCGACCGATTTTGTCGTTCGGGAAGATTCCCGAAACATTTTTTTTGGCCGATTTTGTCGTTCGGGCAAATGCACGAAGCATTTTTCAAACTTGTTTTGCCATTTTATTTTTTACACATTACTAAGTAACGTGTAAAAAATAAGATGGCAATTATATTAAGAAGCATTTTTCCGACCGATTTTGCCCTTCGCGCTTAAGCGCAAACCATTTTTCCGGCTGATTTTGTCCTTTGCGCTTAAGCGCAAACCATTTTTCCGACCGATTTTGTCCTTCGTGCAAATGCACGAAGCATTTTTCAAACTTGTTTTGCCATTTTATTTTTTACACGTTACTAAATACATTCTGTTAAAAAAAAATGTATTAGTTTTGCGAAGTTTTTTAGTGAAATATAAATGAAGAGTAGGCAGTTTTACGGTATAATTACAGTCGTCCTTTTGCAAGCAGAAGGAGGATGAGGACTGCTTAGTAGTTAAAAAAAATGAAACAAAGCCTTTCTCATCGGGAGAAAGGCTTCTGTTTTTAAAAAGAAATATTGAGAAATGAAAAATATAGCAGTATTCTGCGCTTCATCTTCGGGACAGAATGAGATTTACGCAAGTGAAGCGAAAAAATTGGGCGAAATATTGGCCGGTAAAGGACTTCGATTAGTCTATGGAGGCGCCTCGCGTGGACTTATGAACACAGTTGCGGAGGCCGTGCTTCAAAACGGAGGACAGGTTACGGGAATAATACCCCGCATGTTAGCCGATTTGGAAATCACCAAAACCGAATGTACAGAAATCATATACACCTCGACGATGCAGGAAAGGAAAGTCAAGATGATCGAAATAGCCGATGCCGTCATCGTGCTTCCCGGCGGATTCGGCACGCTGGACGAGATGTTTGAAGTCCTTACCCTTTCCCGGCTCGGGCTGTTCACCGCTCCGACCATGCTGCTCAATACCAACGGATATTACAATCTCCTTTCCGGATTCATCGATCACATGGCAAGCGAAGGCTTCCTGGAAAAAAGCAGCAGCAACATGCTTACAATATGTTCCTCGCTGGAGGACTTGATTGAAAAAATAATAAAAATATAATAAATATGGATAATAAAGAAAGTGTTTCCGGTTCCGTATCACTGATGAAAAGCCTCATGGAAGAGGGAACAGATACGGTTTTCGGGTATCCCGGAGGGCAAATAATACCCGTATTCGACGCCCTGTTTGATTACAGGCAAAAACTAAAGCACATTCTGGTACGTCACGAGCAGGGCGCCGTTCATGCCGCCCAGGGCTATTCGCGGGCGTCCGGAAAAACAGGCGTCGTGCTCGTCACCTCAGGCCCGGGCGCCACCAATACCGTTACCGGCATAGCCGACGCAATGATCGACAGCACGCCCATAGTGGTGATTACCGGTCAGGTAGTATCGCCGCTTCTGGGAACAGACGCCTTTCAGGAAGTCGATATCGTGGGCATATCCCAGCCGGTAACAAAGTGGAGCTATCAGGTTCGCCGTGCCGACGAGATTGCGTGGGCTGTGGCTCAGGCCTTCTACATTGCATCTTCGGGACGTCCGGGTCCTGTGCTGCTCGACTTCACCAAGGACGCGCAGGTTGCAATGACCAATCACCACTACGAAAAATGTACGTCCATAAGAAGCTACCTCCCCGTGCCGAAAATCGACAGAAACAGCGTATGGCAGGCAGCGGAACTGATCAACTCCGCACAAAAGCCGCTTGCACTCGTCGGCCAGGGAGTCGAGATTGGAAGAGCGGAACAGGAACTGATCGAGTTCCTTGAAAAAGCGCAGATTCCTGCCGCATGGACGCTGCTTGGCGCCTCGGTGATGCCTTTCGACCATCCCCTGAACAAGGGAATGTTGGGAATGCACGGAAATCTCGCCCCGAACTTGAAAACAAATGAGTGCGACGTGCTTGTGGCTATAGGCATGAGGTTCGACGACCGCGTTATCGGAGACGTTAATTCGTATGCCACACAGGCGAAAATCATACATTTTGACATCGATCCCGCCGAAGTGGGTAAAAATGTGGACGTCGATGTCCCCGTTCTCGGAGACGTCAAGGAAACGCTGCCCGCCGTTGCCAAGCTGCTCAGGCAGGCCGATCATGACGACTGGATTGAAAGCTTCAACACCGTAAACGGCGAAGAGTATGACAAGGTGATTGTGAACGAAATCTATTGCCAGGGCGAGCATATCGCAATGGGCGAAGCGGTGCGCATCGTATCCGAGAAAACGGATAACAGCGCTATCATCGTCACGGATGTGGGACAGAACCAGATGATGGCCGCACGATACAGCAAACGCCGCTTCCCGCGAAGCTTCATCTCTTCGGGAGGACTGGGAACAATGGGCTTCGGCCTGCCTGCCGCCATAGGCGCAAAAATCGCCAGACCCGACCGTACCGTATGCCTGTTCTGTGGCGACGGAGGTATTCAAATGTGCATCCAGGAGTTGGGAACAGTCATGCAAAGCAACGTCAAAATAAAAATCATTGTTCTTAACAACAGGTACCTGGGCATGGTACGCCAGTGGCAGGAAATGTTTTTCAACAAGCGGTATTCGGAAACACCAATGCTTAATCCCGATTTCGTGAAAATTGCCGACGCATACAGAATCAAGGGACGAAAGGTTACAAAAAGAGAAGAACTGGAAGAAGCTGTTGCGGAAATGCTCGAACACAACGGCGCATATCTCTTAGTTGTCGATGTCGAAAAAAAAGGCATGGTGCTGCCGATGATCCCCCCGGGAATGGACGCAAGTAATATAATAATGGAAAAATAATTATCTAAAATATTTGACATGAACACAAATACACAAACATTATACACGGTAACCGTATATTCCGAAAATCATGTAGGTCTGCTGACCCAGATCTCGAATATCTTTACGCGCCGCTTTATCAATATCGAAAGTCTGACCGTGTCGGCCTCGGCAATGAAAGGCGTACACAAATTCACAATAACATGCTATTGCGACGAAAAACTGATCGAAAAACTGGTCAGGCAGATCGAAAAAAAAATAGACGTGCTGACGGCATACTGCTATGTTGACGACGAGATCATCTCCCGTGAAATAGCCCTGTTCAAGGTTACTACCGAAACCCTGATGGCTAACAATGCAATAGAAAGCATGGTGAACAGGTATAACGCAAAAATTATCGAAGTCAACAGCCTGTACACCGTCATAGAAAAAACGGGAGGAAAAGCGGAAATCCAGCAGCTCTTCGGAGAACTCGAGCCGTTTGGAATATTGCAGTTTGTACGGTCGGGCAGCGTATCGATCACACGGTCGAAATACGAACACCTGTCGGACGTGACAATGTGCTGACACAGCAAATCCCTTCCGAATGAAACAGGTATGGTAAAAAGATCCCTATTTTCGTAACTTGCAGAATCAGCAGCCTGTCGCGCTTACCTGCACAGGCAGCATGATCTGCGGTTATGGAAATATGGCATCCCAAGCCGTGCCTCTGCATTTTTAAATACAAAATGGAAATTATCAGGATAAAAAACGAAAAGAACACGTTCTTTAATGCCTTCTGGAAAATATACGAATCGTCATTCCCGCTGTGCGAGCGAAGATCGCCGGATGACCAGAACCGCATATTTGCCAATGAAACTTATTCTCTGGAAATCTGGACGGAGAATGAAACTGTTACGGGATTTATCGGCTGGTGGAACTGCGGAGACTTGCGCTTTATCGAACATTATGCCATCCATCCCGATTACCGTTCCCGCGGATACGGAAGCCGCTTGCTGTCAGAATGGATAAAGCAAAGTTCCCTCCCCGTACTACTCGAAATAGAACCGCCAGCAGACGAACTTTCTCGAAAAAGACAGCAGTTTTACTACAAGCTGGGATTCCGCGACAATGATGTCAAACACTCTCAGCCGCCTTACCATAAGAATGAAAAACCACTGAAATTATGGCTGATGTCCTATCCCCGCGAGATCTCTGCAAACTGCTATCAGAAATTTTATCGCAAACAGCTGACGGAAATTATGCCACAATTCTGAACGACAGTTATTGAAATTGTCATTTCCTTCATCTAATCTATCCCCGTACACATTACTTGAATATATGCTTGTTTCCATAAATGTGACGGTTTTAGATTTAAATATAACGGAAAT
>JAISDK010000231.1 GCA_031264875.1 Prevotellaceae bacterium | reverse complement strand
ACGTGTCCTGGGGACGCTACTGGGGCTGGGATGCAAAGGAAACCTGGGCGCTGATAACGGTAATTGTCTATACCATTGTCTTACACCTCAGACTGATAAAATGCTGTAACAATATATGGCTCTTTAACCTTGTTTCAACAGTATCATTTGCTTCCGTATTGATGACCTATTTTGGAGTAAATTATTTTCTTAGCGGAATGCATTCGTACGGACAAACCGGCGCTGCAGGCAATTTGCTTGCCTGTCTGCTGATTGTTGTGCTGATTGTTGTTTTGCTCGCATTTTCATCATACAGGGGATGGAAAAGGGATAAGAAATGATTTTAACGCTTTTTTTCATCCCGCCATTTATTCCTCATAATCACCTTTCTAAGGTTTTAGTGTATCTCATTCGTCAAAATTGATTACTTTTGCGGAAAAATGTATGGGACGTATAATGTCGATTGATTATGGCAGGAAAAGAGTTGGAATAGCAGTGACCGACCCTCTCAAAATAATAGCAACTGCCCTGGATACTGTCCACCCACTTAAAGTTATGGAATATATCGAAACATATATGCAGAAAGAATCTGTCGAACTTTTTGTAGTGGGATGGCCAAAGAATCTGGATAATACGGATGCCGAATTAATGACAGACATCAAACCGTTCGTCTTAAAATTAGAAGAGAAATTTAATATGCCGGTTGTTTGGGTGGACGAGAGATTTACATCCAAGCTGGCTATGCGTGCAATGATTGATTCGGGAGTGAAAAAATCGGAACGCAGAATAAAGGGAAATACTGACAGAATTAGCGCTGTCATTATTTTACAGTCATATCTTGAATCACAGTTAATAAAATAAAGTTTTAATAAAAATGATACTACAAATTTACCTGTACGGGTCGGATGTTTTACGCAAAAAAACGGAGCTTGTAACACCCGATTATGCAGACTTGAAACAGTTGATTGACAACATGTATGAAACAATGTACAATGCCGAAGGAGTGGGACTGGCGGCGCCTCAGGTTGGCAGGTCAATACGCCTGTTTATTGTCGATGCCAGTGCAATGGCCGATGAGTATCCTGAAGCCAAAGAATTTAAAAAAACATTCATAAATCCTTCAATTATCGAAACATACGGAGACCCTTTCACTTACAGCGAGGGCTGTCTCAGTGTGCCGAAGATAAGAGAAGATATTGTAAGAGACAGTATTGTGAAAATAAATTACTTTGACGAAAATTTCACTGAACATACCGATGTTTACGACGGAATAGTCTCGCGCATCATTCAGCATGAGTATGACCACATTGAGCAAATATTGTTTACCGACCGGATGTCACAGCTGAAAAAAAAACTGCTGAAACGCAAACTCAACAATATCAAAGACGGGAAAGACAGGCCTTCATACAGTTCTCGAATAAATTAAACTAAAATTCAGTAACAGATATGTCTGATCATAAACAAATAGTAACTTTAACAACTGACTGGATGGATAAAAGCTATTATGCAAGAGTACTCAAGGATATGGATATTCCTCAGGTATATCTTATTGGCGACCACTATGTTGCTCAGTTAAAAGGCTGTTTAAGACAACTGTCGGCAAACATCGAGATTTTTGATATTTGCAATACTGTTCAAGCATTCAGCCTGTTGCAAACAGGTTACATTTTGCGTACCACATATCCGTTTTTTCCGGCAGGCGCCATACACCTGATAGGAGTAAACAGCGAGCCTTCCGATACAAACAAAATACTTCTGGTTAAGCACAACGGTCATTATTTCGTAGGCGCCGACAATGGACTTTACAATATTGTTTTTGACGAATGTAATCCTGAATTTGCATACGAGCTTGTGCCCGAAATGCTGTATAAGTTTATCCCTGATTTAGTTCCAAAACTGTTCTTTGATCCCGATCTGGAATTGAGCAGTCCTAAAAGATTTTCGGGATTCTCGGCCATCAAGATTTTTGCGACGGTTATCAGCCATATAATGAATGAAAAAGATATCGCAATGCTGGGAAAGCCGGTGAAAATTAATATGGAGAAGCAAAACCTGAAAGCTACCTATTCCAATGACAGCATTTCGGGAAACGTTATTTTTATTGACCATTTCGGGAATATTATCACTAATATCAATCGCGAACTGTTTGACTATGTCGGTAAGGGACGACCATTCGAAATATCGGTCAGAGGCAGTAGAAAATATGCAATATCTACAATATCTACAGATTACAGCTCCATTATGCACGGGCAAAATTATCTGGCAATATTCAATTCTTCCGACGTTCTGGAGATTGCCCAACTGAACTATAGTCTGGCTCAGGTGGAAAGCATCGACACGCTTTCCGATGTATGCGTTAATTTTGTCAAAGAAGGAAGCGGAAGATTATTTTATTGATTATAATTAAACTACAGTTATTGTGTAACATGAAAATCAGTTTATCATATTTCTTTTTTGGAGGAGCTGTTAATAAATTTGTTTTGGAATAAAAAAAAAGTTGTACTTTTGCGGCCAAGTTCATTTCTCATTTGAGAAAAGGAAATCGAAAAACGCGGACCTCGAAGTCTTGCGTTTTTTGCTTTTCATACAGGATCATCGGGCAATCTCCTTTCAAATTTTTTCATCATTTTATCTCTTGCCTTGTCCTTGTCTTCAAGATAGTAAGCTGTAAGTAAATAATATTCGTCTTTCCTGCGCATCGGTTCTAAAACAATCACATAAAACTCGTCTTTATCATAGATATATGTGCGTGTTCCGTTTGGTTCAGCAACAGAAAATACATACATATCATCCTTTTTGTTCTCCTGTATATGATATTTAATCCAATGCAGCCGTATCGAACGAGCCATATCAAATTCCCTCCTGTTGGTAGATTTGTCTGTTTTAACAGTAGTTAAATGAGTATAAAGTCGTTCCATTGGCTCTTGACCGGCGGCAAACGTTGGATTTATCCGTTTTGTTCGAAATGAAAAATCGGGATTGCCCACTATATCCCTGTCAAACACATTTTTCAGTGATTTTTTACGTTGTAATTCATTCATTGAAGCAATGTTATATTTTTTTAATAAATTCAGTGGCATACTATTCCAATTCAATAAAAAACAGGTTTAATTTTTCGGAATAACCGGTACTGTCAATGTCACAGCCTGATTTTTTGATAATTCGTTCTGCCAATTGCACTTTTGCCAGATTTTGTTTTTTTATGTCGTTTTTATAGTAAGATATTGCACCGGTCAGGAAATCGGCAAATTGCATTAGGATACTTTCGTGCGAATGGATATTTTGCACATTTCGGAAAACTCCATATTTTATATTCAGCAGCTCTCTTAATCTACGGACTTTACAGGCGCTTAAAGTATCTTTTATGTCGATATAGACATTGTAGGAATACCGAATATTAACTTTATGGTTAAGAAACTGATAATACATTTTGTAATAAAAATCATCATATGTTTGTCCCAATACAGTATTATTTATTTTCGCTTTTTCAATACTAATAGCACGAAATTTCAAATCGGTAGCAAAAAAATAATCAATCAATTCGGAATAGAAATGAAGTTTCGACTGCGATACCTTCGACCATTTTATTTCAGCATAAAAATTATGTTTCTTTTTCAACTCGTTTATTTGATCAGTGTGCAGTCGTACCTGATTATAAGCTGAACTTATAGACCCTAGAAACATAAAAGTTTTGTGGTCGTTCTCTATATGGCAACTTTCGTCACAATAGATATTAAATGTCTTATTTTTAACTAAATTCATACCTTTAACGTAAATTTTAATTAGTTTGCTATGTATTTATAATCGTATGCAAAAGTACAATAAATTATTCCATACCAGTCCAATTGTCGATATTGATTCTCTAAATGACTGTCAATAAATGATAAAACATAAATACTCATACCGCAACTTCTTTCGATTGCCAATTTTTCTAAAAAATATGGAGTATAATCGTGATATTTTACTGTTCTCGCAATTTGCTGCTTCAGTAAAGTTACACGATTCGGGTTTTGTATTGCCTGTGACAGATAATCCTGCATGTCATAGAAAACGGTATGTTCCCGCATGTCATATTTTTGTACGGATTCCCTATCAGGCGGAATCATGTCTTCTCTTGCTGTTTCTCTCAATATATCTGCCAGCTCTTCCAATTGCTTTGTATCAACAACTGTAATAGATGCAGACTGTAAGTTTCCTGTCTGATTTTTGTAATAGTTCATATAGTTTTGTGCTATTTCGGCATAACCAGGAACAGAAGTAAACAGAAACAGATACGAGCGATTTCAATTCATTAATAAGAAACTATAGCTTCAGCATCAGAGGCTATGGCTTTAGCGTCGAAAGCCATGGCTTTAGCGTCGAAAGCCATGGCTTCAGTATCGAAAGCCATGGCTTCAGCGTCGGAAGCCATGGCTTTAGCGTCGGAAGCCATGGCTTTAGCATCGGAAGCCATAGCTTCAGTGTCGAAAGCCATGGCTTCAGCATTTTTATTCATGCTACGCAGTCAAATGTACACCGCCAGCTTCCTTTAAATGCATGCAAAGAATTTAATAGCTTTGACCGTAACATTAACGACATTTTACTAAATGTTGGAAGACAATATAACATTAATTTTCCGTGAGTACTTAAGTTGTTATCCGCAGCCATATAAATCAGTACGGTTCGTTGCGGGATGGAAAATGTTCCATATTATCCCTGTCTGCGCAGGCAGGATATGTAAACAGAACGAAAGAAAAAAAATAAACAGTCTTTTTCATGATGCTCTTTCTATAAAAAAGAGAAAAGGCTGTTTTAACCTCTTCTCATTAATATACAACATCATTGCATCGCTAAAATTTCAATTGTTTCGTTTTATATTATATCCTGCGATAACAAAGATAATTACAGGGATACCGAGCAATGCGGTGATAGAGTTTATCGGCAAAGCCACATCCTTAATAATACATTGAGACAGGATATCGCACAAAAGCATTATACATGCTCCTGTCAGCATCGTTCCGGGCATAAGAACACGGTGGTCGGCCTGACGGAACAACATTCTGGTAAGATGCGGAACGGCAATTCCTATAAAACCTATTGGACCGCAGAAAGCTGTAGCCGTTCCCGTCAATAAGCTTGTTCCGAAGAACACAATGTTGCGTGAACGCTGAATGTTTACGCCCATGCTTTTAGCATAATTTTCGCCTAATAAGAGCACATTCAGTGGCTTGATAGAATATATCGCTATCAGGACGCCTGCGAGCAAGGCATATCCCATAAGCGGAATTTTGTCGGACGGTACCGAACCCAGACTGCCCATGGTCCATATCACGTATGCTTTGACTCCGGCGCTGGCGCTGAAGTACTGCAAAATGCTGATTACAGCAGATATGCCACTGCCGAACATCACTCCGAGTATCAGTATCGACATCACGTCCTTTACCCGGGTCGAGACAAGCAGTATGAGTATCAAAACAATCGACGAGCCGCACAAAGCAGCCGCATACGTCCCCAAATCCCGTAAGGATTCGACTATGGCAAACGACGATGCGCCCATAATGAACAGCGCTACCCCCAGTCCGGCTCCCGAACTGACGCCAAGGATGTACGGGTCGGCCAGAGGATTTCTGAAAATCGTCTGCATCTGCAGGCCTGCAACCGACAGTGAAATTCCCGTAAAGACGGCTACACAGGCTTTTGGCAGCCTGAATTTATACAGTATTTTCGAGGCGTTTATCTCTTCTCCCATAAACGAATCCCAAATGTCCTTCAGCGAAAGGTCAACGGAACCGACCATTAAGTCTGCTACGAACAGTATTGTCAGCAAACAGGCAAGCAATGTGAAGAATAAGGAATTATATTTCGATATCTGTCTTTTCAATTTTGTCGTTTTTTTTATTTGTCCTTCTTTTTCTTGCGGCGGAAAATATCGATAAACTTGTTAAATTGAGAACGGTATGAAAGTCCTATACCATTTCTGTTGCTTTCCATGTCGTCGGAAAAATAGTCCCGCGACTTGGAAAAGACTTTGAACCGTGTATTTTCATTTTTTCCCAGCAGCACTTCCATTTCAATATCTCCGATAAAGCTCCTGTTTGACGTAGTTGTGTTGCTGGCGCTTCCATTGAGTATCACCCTGTCGAAAAGCTGAGTGCTTACATCGATTCCGAAACCCGTCCCAGTGTTGTTATGGGCGTTGGCGCTGTAATCGACATTGACGTCCAGGGGTATGGGCAGATTGAACATGGATATCAGGTTTCCTATCTGTCCCGACAGCAGTTCCGAAGCATTGTACATCAGTGTTGTGGAACCCAAATCCTGAGTAGCGAAATTCTGTTCGGGTAAAAATGCCTTGAGTACAAGGAGTGAAAGGAACTGGCGTGTCATTTTTTCGTCCGTATTGACGAGGTTTGCAAACTGAGCCTTTTTTTCGGGGTCTATGTCGTGGATATCCACGTTGAATTTCAGGAGGGGGTTAGTCATTCTTCCTGTTATGAATATTTGACATTCAACAGGGTGATTTCTCAAGCTGTCATCGGGAAAAAGGCTTGCCAGCGATACGCGTTCCTTATACGAGGCCGTGACATTCAGCTCCGCATCGGCAATATCTCCGTTGAAACGTATTCTGCTGCCGCGGTTTATTATGAATTTGCGGGATACGATGCTGAAATTGGGGAGAGTAAAATTGTAGTCGCCTTCTTCAATCGAATAATCGCCCGTGATGTTGAAAAGTTCCAGCGCCGGATCGACGTTTATTTTAAGGTTTCCGCTGCCGCGGGCTCTAAGGATGTCGCCTACTTTGGGGTCGATAAGTATTTGTATTTCCGCTCCGGGAGTTACGGCCAAATCGAATCCGAGCTTGATGTTCGACTGCTTGTTCGAAAGTGTTTCGGGCTGTTCGTCCTGTTCGACGCCGGTTGAATCCGCGTCATTGTTGACGAAAGTAAGAAAATCGGATTCCTTGACCTGGGATGTCGATGACAGCGGGATGTAGAAAAATGAATTTGAATTTGTTTCGGCAGTGATGGCCAGGTTAATCAAATCGGGATTTCCGGTAAAATTGACGACTCCCGAAGTGTAGGCGGTTCCGTAAAATAAGGGATTATCAATGTTTTTTGTGTTTATGCTCAGAAAATTCTTGACGTTGGCGCTTGCGTCAAATTTTATGTTTTTGAAGTAGTCGTGCGTCA
>JAISDK010000290.1 GCA_031264875.1 Prevotellaceae bacterium | reverse complement strand
GTAGGCTTACGCCGCCAGAGGTTACTATGGCCTCGTTGAAATGGCGGAAGCTGATTACGGGGTATTTAAAGGAGAATAAGCCGTTGACCGTCTTTTCCATGTCGGTGGAATTAAAGCCGGACAGTTTTCGGTTTGCCGGCAAGCTGTTTTTTTTGATAAATGGAGCGACGAGCGCGACGGGCAACAGTTTCTTCATTAAGTCGGTGACATAGCCGTCGGGACTGGAGAGTATTTCCCGTTCAATTCTGTTGATCAGCTGTTGCCGTTTCAGAGCCGGCTTAAGATTTATCTGCATTTCCACCTTTTTATTTTTCATAACGGCGTTCACGGCATTTCTGCTTACGGTAAGAACCGTTGGGCCGTTGATTCCATATTCGGTAAATTGCATTTCTCCAAATTCTCTTTGCACGACGCCGCCGTCAATGACGAGAGAGAGTTCCACATTTTTAAGGGAAGCGTTAATCTGCTCATAATCCTTCAACACCAGCCCTGTCAGCGAGGGCTGCATGGGCACAATAGTGTGACCGGCATGGCGGGCAAATTCATATCCGTCGCCGGTCGAACCGGTTAGAGGATACGACAGTCCGCCGGTGGCGAGGATAACTGCGCGGGATGATGCTTTTACATATTTCCCATGATGATAGTAGCGTAATTCCGTGACGGAATCCTGTTCCGTAATCATCTCGACAACCCTTGAGTTGCGTACTATGGCAGCTCTTTTATCGGCCTCCTTCACCAGGACGTCAACAACGTCGCGCGAGTGTTGCGATGCCGGAAAGACTCTGCCGCCACGTTCTTCAACCGTCTCAAGACCTATGCGGTTAAGATATTCCACCAGATCTGTATTTGAAAAATTCCGGAACGCCGGCCTGAAAAAATGCGGATTCGGAAAGATATTTTCCAGAAATTCCTCTTCCGGTTTTATATTGGTAATGTTACATCGTCCCTTGCCTGTGATTCCCAGCTTGCGGGCTGGCCGTTCCATTTTCTCCAGCGCCATAACGCTGGCGCCGTGTTCGCCGGCCGTAATGGCAGCCATAAGTCCTGCGGGTCCTGCTCCAACAACGATTATGTCAAACGATGTATTCATCAGCGATTATGTGTTTAATAACGTGTAAAAAATAAAATGGCAAAACAAGCTTGAAAAATGCTTCGTGCATTTGCACGACGGACAAAACCGGTCGAAAATATGCTTCGTGCAAGTGCACGACGGACAAAACCGGTCGAAAAAATGCTTCGTGCAAGTGCACGACGGACAAAATCGGTCGAAAAAATGCTTCGTGCAAGTGCACGACGGACAAAATCGGCCGAAAAAATGCTTCGTGCAAATGCACGACGGGCAAAATCGGTCGAAAAAATGCTTTGTGCAACGGTATGCCTGAAATGCTTCTTATATAATATAATTGCCATCTTACTTAATAAATTCTTGTGCTGTAGTTTTTCATTTCCTTTGCCAGGATTTTTGCCTTTCCCGACGTAAGCCTGTCGAGAAGCATCCAAAATTCCTTTTGATGGTTTTTGTGTACCGTGTGACAGAGTTCATGAATTATGACATAGTCAATCAGTCGGTCGGGAAGATGCATCAGGTGCAGGCTGAGTACTATCGAATTGTTTCCGTCGCACTTGCCCCAGAATGAGCGTGTGTTTTTGACGGTCAAATCGCGATATCCGAGATTACAGGCATTAGCCAGTTGCATCAGCCTTTTGGGCAGGTATTCGTGGGCTTCCACTTTCCAGACATGCTCGATGAATCGGCGGATAATCAACTGTATTTCCTCATTTTCCACATCGGCATCATGAGGATAGTATATATCAAAATGTGTTTCGGATATTTTCAGATGCATATTTTTCCGGCTGTCGGGAATCAGGTTCATAGTTCTGAATTTGGTTGAAAACTCGTTTTTTCCGTCATATACTGTTTTTTCCGGCTTTGAGGAATCCAGCTTTTGCAACGATTTTTCGATCCATTCTATTCGCGATGTCACAAAACTCTCCGCCTCGTCGAACGACAGCCGCTCGGGAACGGAAACAACTACGCCTCTTTCTCTGTGTACGGAAATACGCAGATATTTGGCTTTCGTCGATTTTCTGTATTCCACAACGCCGATTCCCTCTATTGTAACGATTTTCTTTGCATCCATTCTCAAGGTACATATACTTCCAGCAGCTTTACGCTCTGTTCGGGAACGATGCTCACCGAATTGAATATTGCCGGAATCAGAACGGTTTCGCCCGCCGATACTGTTTCTGCGGCTTCATCGTCGCAGACAATCTTCGCTTGGCCTTCCATGCACATGTAAACCACGAATGAATCCAGGGCGGCATAATCCCGGTCTGTTTTTTCTGAAAACGACAGGAGGTTAGTTGTAAAATATTTGCAGGTCACAAGCTCCGTAGCCGAATTTTCGGCGGCATCATACTGTGTTCCGTAAGGCATGCGACATTTGTAGTCAATAATATCTGCGGCAAGGTCATAATGCATTTCGCGCGCTGTTTCGCGTTGGGTTTCCCTTCCCCAGTCGTAAATCCGGTAAGTAATGTCCGAGGGCTGTTGTATTTCGGCAATAAGCAGGTTTTTCCCGATTGCGTGGACTCGTCCGGCAGGCAGGAAAAACACGTCCCCTTTTTTCACCTTCTCGACGTTCATGACGTCGGGAAAATTGCCGTTCCGAACCCTGTCCCAATACTCTTCCACGCTCAAGTCCTTGTTGAATCCCACATATATCCGCGAATCTTCGGAAGCGTCAATCACATACCACATCTCCGTTTTGCCGTATGCCTTATGACGATCCAGAGCGGTTTTGTCGTCGGGATGAACCTGTACCGACAGCTGTTCAGCCGAATCGATCAGCTTCACGAGCAATGGAAATTCCACGCCAAAAGTTTCGTAAACCTTTTCGCCGACAAGATCACCCATATATATTTCAATCAGTTCCTCAATATTGTTGCCTTTAAGAAATCCGCCGGCCACAACCGACAGGCTGTCGCTCAGCGGAGACAGTTCCCAGCTTTCGCCAACAGGCTTTCTGCTTTTTTTAACACGCTTGAGGACTGTCGAGAGCTTATTCCCGCCCCACACTCTTTCCTGATATATCGGTTTGAATTTTAAAGGATACAATACCATAAAACTATCTGTTTTTATCAATTATTACGGCGCAAATTTATATTATAATTTAACAATGGCAATCTTGAATGTGAAAATATCTGAATTTTTACCGTGCTTTGTTAAAAAAGTCATTACATTTGCGGCTTAAAAATGAAATAGACGGTATTTCATAATTAATTCGGTTAATGGAAAGAAAAAACAGAATAGACGCGGATGAACAGGACAGGCTGCTTCGCGACGCCGCCGAAAGCGAATATAAATACGGCTTTACTACCGACATAGATACGGACACAATCTCAAAAGGCTTAAATGAAGACGTTGTACGCCTGATTTCCGCCAAAAAGGAAGAACCCGAATGGCTTCTGAATTTCAGGCTGAAAGCGCTGAGACAATGGAACAGCATGAAAATGCCCGGATGGGCGCACTTGAATATCCCCGAAATCAATTACCAGGACATTATCTATTACGCCGCGCCAAAGAAAAAAGCCGGCGCCGGCGGTGAGATCGATCCCGAACTGAAACAGACTTTCGACCGACTTGGCATCCCGCTCGAAGAACAGAAAATTCTGGCAGGAGTATCGTCTAACGTTGCCGTGGACGCAGTGATGGACAGCGTCTCGGTAAAAACAACTTTTCGTGAAACCCTGGCTGAAAAGGGAATCATTTTCTGCTCGTTCAGCGAGGCGGTAAGGGAACATCCCGATTTGGTACATAAATATTTGGGAAGCGTGGTGCCGTTGACCGATAACTATTTCGCGGCATTAAACTCGGCAGTATTCAGCGACGGATCATTCTGCTACATTCCGCGCGGAGTGCGATGCCCGATGGAGCTGTCCACCTATTTCCGTATCAACGCCGCCGACACGGGACAGTTTGAACGCACGCTGATAGTTGCCGAAGAAGGCTCGTATGTAAGTTATTTAGAGGGATGCACGGCTCCCGTGAGAAAGAAAAGCCAGCTGCATGCCGCAATCGTGGAAATTGTGGTCGAAAAAAATGCGGAAGTAAAATACTCGACCGTGCAAAACTGGTTTCCCGGCGACAGGGAAGGGCAGGGTGGAGTATATAACTTCGTTACAAAACGCGGAATATGCAACGGCGATAATGCAAAACTGTCGTGGACACAGGTGGAAACAGGTTCCGCAATTACCTGGAAATATCCATCCTGCATACTGAAAGGCGACAACAGCATCGGCGAATTTTATTCGGTTGCCATGACTGCCAACCACCAGCAGGCCGATACGGGAACGAAAATGATACATATCGGCAAAAACACAAGAAGCAGAGTCGTATCCAAAGGCATCTCGGCAGGATACAGCAACAACAGTTACAGGGGACTGGTCAAGGTGTCGAAAAATGCGGACAATGCCCGTAACTTCTCGCAGTGCGACAGCCTGCTGCTCGGCAATCGCTGTGGCGCGCACACTTTCCCGTACATCGAAGCCGCCAACAAGTCGGCAATACTCGAACACGAGGCCACAACTTCAAAGATTAGCGACGACCAGCT
>JAISDK010000178.1 GCA_031264875.1 Prevotellaceae bacterium | reverse complement strand
GCCGTGGCCAAGCAAGTCCACCACGATCAAGTAAGGGATGAAGGCAGTCCGTATATCTCACATTGCATCGCGGTAGCAAGAAAGGCCATACAGTTTGGAGGTGACGTCCATGATGTGATCGTGTGCCTGTTGCACGATAGTTATGAGGATTTTAACGGGGACAGGGATATGTATTACGAGCAAATTAAAAATGAATTTGGCGAAGATACGGCAAACAGTATTGTCCGGCTATCCAAATGGAAGTCAAAAAATAAAATAGACGGTAACGAGTATTTGGCGGAACTCTCTACCGACATGTTGAATCTGAAAAGAAAAGGCTACGACAGGATAAGCAACCTGCAATCGCTTCGTTTTTCTGACGAAACAAAGCGCGTAAAATATCTGGCAGAAACCGAGGGGAAATATATTCCATTATTTGAATCGTTTTATCCCGAATTATCGAATCAGATGAAAAAAATAATAGGATTATATCACGCCAATCAGTTATCACTCACCGAGCAGGAAGAAAAAATCGTCAGGTCATTTAAACAGGCAAAATCATGAACGCGAACAAGAAAATCCGCCGTTTAAAAGCAAGGCTCCGACCTTATAAGCAATTAACAATGTCGCGATACAATGAAAAAGTCAGAATCAGGATTTACAGTATTGGTACAGCAGTTTCCGGAATCCTGTTAATTCTAAAATCCTGATTCAGACAAACAGCATAAAAAGAATAAATATGACAACAAAAAAACAATGGAGACCAGAGACCATTTCAAAAACGGGGCAAGACCTGCGAAGCCGTAAGAGCAGGACAAAACATATTAGTTAGTTTAAAATGAAAAGATTGTTAAGATTAAGTATTGTGTTTCTGGCTATGGGATTAGTCATATATGAAAGATTATACTCTTTCGAACTATTCTATTAATTTATCAGGGTATTATGAATATTATCAAAATTGGATTGAAGCTATGCAAAGTCGTATTTACAGAATAAAAAAAGCATATCCATTTAGAAAAGTAAAATAACTAATATCAATCTTTTAAATTTTAGAATCATGTTTACAGTTAAAGTTATTGAAAGCAGTACAGGCAAGCCGGCCTATTACAAGAAAGTAGCCGTTGGTTTTAATGGCATTTTCAGAGGTTTTAGCAAAGATCAATACACCGACCGTAACGGCGAAGCGCATTTCAGCGAAGACAATGGCGAAGGTACAATTTATGTGCAGGGACAACGGGTTTATGAAGGCCATATAGAAGGCAGGAAAATAGTATATATTTAGATGGGAGTGTTGATAAGTGATGAAGATAGAGACCATTTCAAAAACATGGCAAGACCTGCGAAGCCGTAAGAGCAGGAAAGAAATTTTAATAAAACATATAATAACAATGAGAACAAAGAGTTTTTTGTACATTTTTATCGCTTTAATGATAAGCGTTTCTTTCGCACAGTGTGGCAAAGAAGAAGAAAGTACTTCGCGTCAGGACTACAGCAATGGCGATTATTACATTGGAGAGTTCAACGAAGCGGGGAAACGGCACGGACAAGGCGTCTATTACTGGAATAATGGCAACAAGTATGACGGTCAATGGGAAAACAATTACCGTAATGGTCAGGGAACATACACGTGGGTGTCCGGAGCAAAATACGTCGGTAACTGGGAAAACGATTACCGTAATGGTCAGGGTAAGATGACTTATGATTATGGACACATTTACGAAGGGACATGGAAAGACGGTAAGCGAAACGGTCAGGGAACACATACCTCGAAAGACGGCAGTACCTTCACCTGCGAATGGAAAGACGATGAGCCTGTCGATGAAAAATGTTACTTATTATGGCATTTGAAAACCTGGTACTTTTGGAAGGACGAGATTGGAAAAATAGACGCAAAAGATTACGCTTCCGCCGAAGACTTGCTTGCTAAAAAGAAGTATGCGCAGGATAATCTCAGTAATATTGAGAACAAAGCTACCGGCAGTAACTCGCTATTTTTCGACGGCAAAGAGCTGGGTTACGGTTTTGGAATGCGCAGGGATATGGACAACAACCTGCGGGTGTCATACGTACACAGCAACAGTCCGGGAGGCATCAACGGTTTGAAAAGAGGCTGGAAAATCACACACATAGACGGAGGCGATGTGGCGGCAATGTCAACCATACCGAGTAATACTGTGGACAGGGAAGGATTGACCCGCAGCTTCACTGTAGAAGACGAAAATGGAGCTTCAAAAGCGATTTTCCTGACATCTTCCATCTATAACGTGCAGACGGTGATGCATAACAATGTGATACAGCACAATCGGAAAGCCGTCGGATATCTGGCAATCAAGTCGTTTATCAGCCAAAGTCCGGATGCGCTGCTAAGCGCTGCATCCTCGCTGGCAAACAGCGGAATCAGCGAACTGGCGCTCGACCTGCGATATTGCAGCGGAGGTTCGTACAGCGTGCTGAATGATTTTGTCGGTATAGTAGCGCCCGGCTATCTCAACAGTCAGACATACCTGAAAGCCAACTATAACAGCGATTATACCGACTCCGACACTGCGTATATTATCCGTAAAACGGGATCGCTCAACCTGAGCAGGATTTTTGTCATTACCTCGAACTCCACAACTAATATGCCGGAACACTTCATCAACGGTTTGTCGCCCTATATGAGCATCATTAAAGTTGGCGATAAAACAGGAGGAAACGTATATGGCCAAAGTTCCTGGACGTTTGGAGAGAAACGGTATTCTCTGGTAACCTATAAACTGACTAATGCTCAAAACGAAAGCCCCGTGAACGGAATTTCGCCGGACTATTACGTTGCCGACGGCGTGAGCACTCCATGGGGAGACGAAAACGAATATTGCCTGAACGCCATATTGTTTTACATCGACAACGGATACTTCCCGACAAACATGAGAAGCATACCTCCGCTGTTGAAAAGCAGCGCAGGACAAGAAGCGCAAATCATCGAACCCGCAAGTCCGGCAGAAGCTTTGCCGATACTAAAGGAAACAGTTAATACGGTCAGGGAGAAAGAATAAATAAGGATAAAAGATTATGACAACAAACAAATGTAATTCAACAACAATGGAGACCGGAGACCATTTCAAAAACGGGGCAAGACCTGCGAAGCCGTAAGAGCAGGAGGAAATTAAAACAGTAAATATATTTTTATGTCACAAAAAGTAAAAATGTTAGGATTAATTTTGGCAGTAGTACTGTTCTCATTCAATGTTGCAAATGCGCAGGAAGCCGAAGTTAAAGGAGAAGTGGCAACAACGCCACAAAGTGTAGAAACGCTTAGTCTGGCAGGGAGACTTGCCAAACATGGCTATGCAAACAATTCGC
>JAISDK010000170.1 GCA_031264875.1 Prevotellaceae bacterium | reverse complement strand
TCGAATTTACCGCAGCCGTTTTCCTCTTTCGAGCCGCAGGGAATACTGCCAGCATTTTCATTGCCGAATAAACGGACTAAAAGCTGATAAACCACTATTTTACTCATTGCTGTTTCGATCCCCGGCATGATCCGGGTTTTGTTTGCTTAATACCCCAGTATTCTTAACATAGGTCTGTAGCCCTGTTCTTTGGAGAACAGTCGGGTGAAATAGTCCCCGTTTTCGTCCTTGTCGATTATTATATGTTTCGGAGCCGGCTGCAGGCAGTGCTGGATACCGCCGAAGCCAGCTATTGATTCCTGATATGCTCCCGTGTGGAAAAAGCCCACATACAGAGGCTCGTCTTTCGGCGCCTTTGGAAGAAAGATAGCGTTTGCATGAGCTTCGGAATTGTAGTAGTCGCCGCTATCGCATGTCAGTCCGCCCAGCATTACCCTCTGGTATTCCTTATCCCAGTGATTGACTGCCAGCTGTATGAATCGTTGTTTTATAGCCCACGTGTCGGGCAGGTTAGTCATAAACGAGCTGTCGATCATATACCATCTTTCTCTGTCGTTTTGCTGCTTTTCGCCCAGTATCGAGTAGATAACGGCGCCGCTTTCGCCAACGGTGAAACTGCCGAACTCGGTGAAAATATTAGGCTCGGGCACATCCCTCTGGGTACATATCATTTTTATCTGTGCAATGATTTCCTCAGCCATATACTCGTAGTCGTAAGTAAACTGCAGCGAATTTTTTATCGGGAATCCCCCGCCGATGTTCAGAGAATCCAGGGTCGGGCAAATCTTCCTCAGATCGCAGTAAACCTGAACGCATTTCGACAGTTCGTTCCAGTAGTAAGCGTCGTCATGGATTCCGGTATTTATAAAAAAATGAAGCATTTTCATCTCAAACAGGGGATTGTCCCTGACTTTTTCCTCATAAAACGGAATGATGTCGATATACCGTATTCCAAGCCGGGACGTGTAAAACTCAAACTTCGGCTGTTCCTCGGCAGCTATCCTGATGCCTATCCGGCACGGCTTTTCCAGCGCTTCGCCAAACATGTCAGCCTCGCGCATATTGTCGAATATCGGAATCGTATTTTCCCAGCCGCCATTAATCAGCCCCGCAATGTTTTCGACATACTGTTTTTTCTTGAATCCGTTGCATATTATCCATTTGTTCTTGTTAATCAGTCCCTGGGAATACAGCTCTTCGATAAGGTTTATATCAAATGCCGACGATGTTTCCAGATGAATGTCATTTTTGAGCGCCTCCTCCAGAACAAACGCAAAGTGTGAACTTTTGGTACAGTAGCAGTAGTTGTAATCACCCTGATAGTCAACCTTTGCCATTGCCACATTAAAAAGCCGTTTGGCCTTCTGTATATTCTGGCTTATTTTGGGCAGGTAGCTTATTTTAAGTGGAGTTTTATACTGCTTAATAATATCCATTAAGGGAACGTTGTTAAAATACAACTCGTTATCAATCACCTCAAATTCAGGTTGAGGAAAGTCAAAGGTCTGTTCTATTAAATCTACATATTTATTTTTCATTCAAACATTCAAGTGAACACGTTAACGAAAATATTACCGGCGCAAAGATACAAAAGACTGTAATATAATCGATAGAATTGTTGAAAACAGGCGCATCGGTTCTGTAATATATTGAATTGTAACCGTTAAAAATTAAGGCGCATTGTTCTGCCGGC
Organism: Prevotellaceae bacterium; assembly: GCA_031264875.1. GTDB lineage: Bacteria > Bacteroidota > Bacteroidia > Bacteroidales > UBA932 > JAIRLF01. Next base: position 1,673 of record JAISDK010000170.1, on the reverse strand, counting down.
ACGCCGGAAGACGGCTTATCAGGGATTTTCGATTAATTGGATTAATTTCGCGCAAAATATTTTGTATGGAGACAGAAAAAGTAAATTGTTTGATAATTGGCAGCGGGCCTGCGGGCTATACTGCTGCAATCTATGCGTCAAGAGCGAATTTAAGTCCGGTGCTGTACGAAGGCATACAGCCTGGCGGTCAGCTGACAACCACTACGGAAGTGGAAAACTTTCCGGGTTATCCTAACGGAGTATCCGGTTTTCAGATTATGGAAGATATGAGAAATCAGGCTTTGCGTTTCGGCGCTGATATTCGACGCGGCGATATTGCGGAAGTCGATTTTTCATCGAGACCCTTCATCGTCAGGACGTCCGACGGAAAGGAAATACATGCAAAAACAGTGATCATCGCTACCGGAGCTACTGCCAAGTATCTCGGACTTCCTTCCGAACAGAAGTTTAAGGGACAGGGGGTTTCGGCCTGTGCCACCTGCGACGGCTTTTTTTACAGAAAGAAGGATGTTGCCGTTGTTGGCGGCGGAGACACTGCCTGCGAAGAAGCCGCCTATCTTGCAGGACTGTGCAACAAGGTTTACATGATTGTGAGGCGAAATGTTCTGAGAGCCTCGAAAGTAATGCAGGACAGGGCGCTGAAGGCCGATAACATCGAAATTCTCTGGGAACACCAGACTAAAGAAATCATAGGCGACGAAAACGGGGTCACCGGAGCGTTGCTGACAAACAACGGTAAGGAAAAAACTATTGATATTCACGGGTTTTTTCTGGCTATCGGGCATCATCCCAATTCCGATATCTTTAAAAAATATATAGAAACAGACGGGCAGGGATATATTATAACAAAAGGAAAGACAACGGAGACTAACATTCCGGGCGTCTTTGCTGCCGGAGATGTACAGGATTCGCATTACCGACAGGGCATAACTGCTGCCGCAAGCGGATGCATGGCGGCAAAAGACGCTGAAAGTTTTTTGATTGACAACGCTAATGTTTAGACGATTGTGAGGGCAACAGGCGACTGCTATTCCGTGTCTTTGCGATAATTATACCATGCGAGACACAATTTTGTGAATTGCTTTACTGTTGCGGTTAAACTCCTTAAGGAGTTCAAAATGGTTTACCCCGAACTTGCGCTACGCTTGTTCGGGGTTATTGATCTCAGACGCCTACGGCGCAATGTCGTCAATTTAAACCATGCTATTGCCTATAAGTCTTAAGGACTTTAAAGTCCTTAAAGTCTTTAAAGTCTTTATAAAATACTTATAAGCAATAGTATGGCTTAACTTGACGACATTAGGTTTTAGCCTAATGTAAAATATAGCCGGCGGTTTTAACCGCCGGATTGCGAAATCGCCAAATTACGAAATCGCAACAATACAATTTGCGAGAGATCTGAACCTGTATATTCGCCCGTCCTGTGAAACAATCTCGAAAGAGAGGAGACAATTACACCCTGGGATATGTTCCGGTTGCACAGGATTATCCATTTGAAAGGCCTCGTATCTACCAGACATGAGCAAATTATATCACGAGAAAAAAAATTACAGTCAGTGCAAATGTAACACAGTCAATAGAGAAAGAGCGCATATAAACATTTTTTTCATCATTTTGTTCAGCGTATAAATATTTTATTTAATTTCGCGCCGATCATTGGATCAGATTTTTTG
>JAISDK010000167.1 GCA_031264875.1 Prevotellaceae bacterium | reverse complement strand
CATTCCCGAATATGAAATCGATGTTACCGATGCGGAAACAGTCAGGAAAATCGTGAAAATCTTCGATTTTCACAGCATTTAAAACTTTGCGCGGGACAGTGCGGGATTATTTGCTTAGAAATTCAGAATATTTCTATACTTTTGCGTCATTATTTATAAATAATTAAAAAACAGTATTATGAACAAAGATAATAACAAACGTAAAATCGACGGGGAATTATTGGGAACATATATCAACCCGAAGACGGATTTCGGTTTTCACAGGGTATTTTCCAATCCGGATATGATGAAGTCATTTTTGAATGAAGTGTTGTCTGATGAAAACGAAATCGGACATATTACCTCTCTGACCTATCTTCCGACAGATGATTTTGGAGGCGTAATAGAAGATGAAGTGATATTCGACATCCATTGCCTGACAAGCAAAGGAGAGGAAATGGTGGTTGAATTACAGAATGCAAATGTGGAGATAATTAATTATGAAAACAAGTTACTTTTTTGCTGGTCCTACCTAATGCAAAATAATGCCTCCCCGCGAAAACGCAAAATAAAAAACAAAGAGCAGGCGGTATATATTGTTGCAATCGTTAACTTCCCGATGTTAAAAAGTGCAGCATCCAAAAACATTGTGATAGAACGGATACAGCTGATGAGTCCAAAAACAAGTCTGCTGTTGCCCTATTCGAACTCATTAAATTTTGTGATAGTTGACCTGACAAAATTCAAAAAAAAAGCATCGAATTTGAAAACGCCACAGGACTACTGGCTGTTTACCCTGAAACACGCGGAAACATTAAAAACACGTCCGGAAAAAATACAGGATGAACTTTTCATTGATTTATACGACAATATACTTCCAACAAGTAAATTAACAGAAAAAGAGATAAAAGAATATAATAACAGTGTAAATGACATGACACAATGATGTTAGAATGTGAAATTATACCTTTTTTCCCGACATTGTAAAATATGATTTCTATCCGACTATCCGAACTGCCGACTTCCGGGTTCTGTAAAAAAGAGTACATTTGCGAAAATTATTGTTATGATACAAAGGATACAAACACTTTATTTATTTATAGTTACAGTCTTGCAGTCAGCGCTGTTATCCACCGGTATTGCAAAATACATAAGCCCGGATGGAAATGAAATAATACTGAAAACCGTAAGTTTTTCCATGCTGCTGGCGGCGCTGGCCTCGTTTACCGCCCTGATTCCGGCAATATCACTGTTTCTGTACAGGAAAAGGATATTGCAGATGCGGTTTAATATCTTTAACTCCATTCTGCTGGTGGCATTGCAGGGATTTATCGTATATTACATTATCCAGGGAACAGATCTGATATTCGCGGTTCAGTCTGTTTTTCCCGTGATTTCACTTATCTTAAGTATATTGGCTATCAGGAGCATACTTAAGGACGAACTGCGGGTCATGTCACAGAACAGGCTAAGGTAAAATTCGCCTGAAAAAGCGGAATTAACATAAAATAAGGTTATTTATTTTATTTTAATAGTTATTCCGTATCTATCAACCTTTAAATTCATACCTTTGTGCCGTTTTTTATATATTTTTAGACAAACATGAAGAAAACAATAGTATTAATTGTATTCATTTTTTCAACAGCAATTGTCAGCGCCGAATTTGGCGAATTGCACAGGTTAGTGTACTCGGCTAAAAGCATGGACAAACTCATATTACTGAAAGTCTTTAATTCGGATAACTCCGGTTTCCCCTTCGATTCGATTTCCCATATCGACAGATTTATCGGGGCTTCGCTGTATGCTTCCAACCCCTCCGACATTGCAGTTATCAACGAGTACAGGGTCGAATCCTATCCGAGTATCATACTGTTAAATTCAAACGGACATTTGATTTTACCTGTCAAAAAAGTTGACAGTATTGCCGGAGTCGAGGCATATATGGAAAAAGCCTTAAGAATGAAACACGAATCCAAGCCGCTGGCACAATTCGATTTAGAATACCTGAACAATAAAATGAACAAAGCTTCGCTGTATGAATATATCGGCATGCGGACATCCCTGGGGCTGAATAACAGCGAAATCATAGATAAATACACAGCATTGGCCGCTCCCGACGACATCCTGAACATGAAAACCCTGATGCTGTTTATCGACGAAAACAGTTTCAACATTCCCGGTTCTTTTTGCAGCTTTATGTTGCAATATCAGGAGGAAATACGGCAGATACTGAAACTTGGCGACGAACGGTTTCACCGCTTGACCGAAAAATCGGTAGAACACAGTTTTCAGGAAATATGCAGAAACAGGGACGAACCGGCATTAACTTACATCATTGACATCAAAGCAAATACTTTTAATGCAGGCGACAGGGACATTCTGCGCAGCGAGTATCTGACCCGGTATTTTTACATTACCCGCCAGCCCTTGAAACTGGTTAATCATGCGAGGGAATATGTAAACGCCGTTTTGCAATACAAGGAACACCAGGAAAAGGATTTTCGTGAAAGAAATAAACGACTGTTTTGCCCGCCGTTTGGAAACAGCGCTGTACAGGCCATGTGTGCATCCAGGCTAAGAGATGCAGCCCAGTATGTTGTAGAAATGACCAGCGCCAAATCATTCCTCAACGACGCTCTGTCGTGGACTGTCATGGCCGAGCAGATGGCCGACGGCGACAGATACAGTATATATGAAACTCATGCATATATCGTGTATAAGCTGGGAAAAAGGGACGAAGCCATTGCAAATATGGAAAAAGCATACAGTGCAATTCCCCGCGACGATATGGAACAAAAGACAAATATAGGTTTCAACCTTATAAAAATGAAAAGAGGTGAAAAAGTTTATTGAAATTAACACATTTAAATACAATGAAAAGAAATAAAAAATTAAGAATTGCTATCAGCATCATCGCTGTTTTGCTGTATTCCGTTCAGCCCGGGTTCGCCGAATTTAAGTTATTTTCATTTTTGCAGGGGAAAAAAAACAATCCGAATTGCTGGAGCTGTACATTCCATACCGGTAACTTTTATTTGCCATATACTCTAAACTATCTGGAATACACGCCAGTACTCAAAGTGAATATTCTTTATGACCTTGATGTCGACGGCGATGGCGTGCCAAATAGATTTGATAACTGTCCTGCCACTTTCGGCATTCTTCCCCTGAACGGGTGTCCGCCTATCGATCATACAAAATCAATTACTTACGGCAATCCTACCGTCCGTCTGAAAGAAGACGATTTCAATATGATGGTAAGGATTTTCAGCAGTCTCGAATTTGAAGGTTCACAACAGTCGCTGAGCAAGGAATCGCAGAAACAGTTGAAAGAAGTGGTGAAATTTATGAAAAAGGAAAAACGACTCTTC
>JAISDK010000132.1 GCA_031264875.1 Prevotellaceae bacterium | reverse complement strand
ACTTTTTGTACATCTTGTCTTTGGGATTGTGTCCTGCATTTTATTATCCGTCAGCTAAAGCTGACGGCAATACAATCGCTTAAGAAAAAGCTCTGAAACGCAGTTCGACGTAGTCAAAGAGTGAAATCATTAGCACAGTGGCAACGCCCTGTGTGGAAAATATACCCCCTCACCATCAAGCTCCAATGGGGCGTAATCAGATCTATTTCATTTGATTACGCCCTTATAGGGCTTAATTAATGTTGTGATCTATATTCGTAGAGCGTTGCCACTACGCTATTGATTACGCTCTTTGACTACGTCGAACTTCGTTTCAGAGCTTGCACGCATATTCGTTTAAACGTTTACATGTTATTTATTTCGCGTACCATAATCACCATTAATCACTAACCGCTGATTAAGCTAATGACCGCTGATTACATATAATATCAGCGGTCATTAGCTTAATCGGTTTCAATCAGCAGCCGGAGATGCCACATATCTGCATTACCGTATTCATTTTTATTCGTCAATTTTCACTTTACGTGTCGAGATATACGAATAGATTGCGGGAACAACAAAAAGAGTCATAAATGTTGCAACAAACATTCCTCCGGCAACCGAGATGCCCATGGCAATGCGGCTTTTAGCGCCTTCGCCGGTAGCCATCGCCAGTGGAAGAATACCCAGAATCGTCGAGGCGCTCGTCATCAAAATCGGACGTAAACGCTGAACGGCAGCTTCTTTGATAGCTGCAAACTTGTCGTATCCTTTTTCCTTGAACTGGTTGGCAAATTCCACAATCAGAATACCGTTTTTTGTAACAAGCCCAATAAGCATTATTATGCCTATTTGACTGAAAATGTTCATTGTCTGTTCGAAATACCACATAAAAAACAGGGCGCCAAGCAAAGCCAGAGGCACTGTGATCATAATGATAAACGGGTCTTTAAAGCTCTCGAACTGAGCCGCCAGTACAAGGAATATCAGTATGAGAGCCAGTCCGAAAGCAAACATCAGACTTGAGGCGCTTTCGCGGAAATCCCGTGATTCGCCCGACAAGGCAGTTCTAAAAGTGTCATCCAGAGTTTCTTTAGCAATTTGATCCATTTCGTCAAGACCTTCGTCGATGGTATGTCCCGGTTGCAGATTGGCGCTTATGGTCGCGGCTACAAAACGGTTGTACCTGAAGAGTGTCGGCGGAGCGGATTTTTCGTGAAATGCCGTAAAGTTAGCTATCTGTATCATCTGTTCGCTGTTGTTTTTCACATACAGTGAACGTATGTCGCTTGGCGTATTTCTGTTGCCGCGTCTCAGCTTTCCAATTATCTGATACTGCTTACCGTTACGGTAAAAGTATCCCATACGCTGACCGCTCAGAGCCAGCTGGAATGTCAGTCCTATATCCCTAGTGCTGATACCCAGCTGAGTGGCCTTGTCGCGATTGATTTCCACTTGCAATTCCGGTTTGTTAAACTTCAAATCGACATCGGACTGCATCATTACGGGACTTTGCGAGACTTTGTACATAAAATCGGGCAAAACCTCTTTCAGCTTATCTATGTTTGTTGCCTGAAGCACGTACTGAACGGGCATTCCGCCACGCTGGCTGCCGAATGTGGACTGCTGTGTAACAAAGGTTCTGACTCTGCTCTTTGATCCTACAATCCGCGACACCTGGGCTGCGATTTCACCCTGCGAGCGTATCCGTTCTCTTATGCCCGGCAGGATAATGTTTGAAAATCCGCTGCTTCCCATCATGCGAATCATGATTGAAATGTCTTCGGGTATTGAATCGACAAGTTCTTCGGAGAGATTGCCAATAAAGTCGTTTACATAATCATAAGTTGCACCCTGCTGGGCAATCATGTTCATGTTCAGTCTCGAGCGGTCTTCCACCGGAGCGAGTTCCGACTGTACCGAATTAAACAGCACGTATATAAATCCGAACGAGGCGAGAATTACAATCCACACAGCCCACCGCATACGCAGGAACAGTTCCAGAGTGCGCCGGTATATATTGTTCAGTCCAACAAAAAACGGTTCGGTGAAACGGTAAAACCAGTTTGCTTTTTCCTTCTTTTTCAGCAGTTTCGTGGACAGCATCGGCGTCAGCGTCAGGGCAACAAAGGCGGATATGACTACGGCGACTGCCAGAACGAGGCTAAATTCACGGAACAGCTTTCCTGTCATTCCCTCCATGAAAACTATTGGAAGAAAGACCGATACCAGTGTTATCGTGGTAGAGATGATTGCAAAATACAGTTCGTCCGAGCCTTTTATTCCCGCTTCTTTCGGCGACATTCCCTGTTCGATTTTCACAAAGATATTTTCGACGACGACGATGGCATCATCGACTACCAGCCCGACGGCCAGAACTATGGCAAGCAGCGTGAGTACGTTAATCGAAAATCCCAGCAGATACATGAAGAAAAATGTCCCGACCAAGGAAACGGGTATCGCCAGCAGCGGAATGATGGTTGTACGCAGATTTCTCAAGAACAGGAATATAATTATAATAACTATAATCAGGGCTTCGTATATCGTTGATTGCACTTCGCTTACCGATGCCCTTACAAACTGGGTGTTGTCGTACAGGATAGTTACGCTAATGTCCTGGGGAATATCCTTTTGTATTTCCTTTAGACGCCGGTAGGCTTCGTCGGCTATTTCAATCTGGTTTGCGCCCGGCTGTGCGACGATAACATTCGATACGGCGGGTATTCCGTTTATTTTCATGTAATTGTACTCGTTTTCGGGATACAGTTCCGCGTATCCTATATCCCTGAAACGTATGGTTTGACGGCCATTTACCTTGATGATGACGTTGTTAAATTCTTCCGGAGTTGACATCAGCCCTAATGTCCGGATACTTAACTCGATAGTGTTTCCTTCGACTGCTCCGGAGGGCAATTCCACATTTTCGCGCGTAATGGCCTGCTGTACATCATTTGGCGTTATCCCCGCAGCGCCCATTTTTTCGGAATCCAGCCAGAGCCTCATAGAGTAACGCTGCTGTCCCCAGATATTTACACCGCTGACATTGGCTATTGTCTGGAGACGTTCCTTGAATGTCAGCTCGGCGATATCCGAAAGGTCCATCAGCGAACGCGAGGGACTTTGGATGGCAATCGACATTATGGGAGTTGCGTCGGCATCGTTTTTCGATACCACCGGCGGATCTACGTCCCTCGGAAGGTAGCGGGTAGCCTGCGACACTTTGTCTCTCACATCGTTAGCCGCAGTTTCCATATCTATGTTCAGTTCAAATTCAATGGTGATGCGGCTTTGTCCCTGACTGCTTTGGCTGGTTAGCGTCCTGATTCCCTGTATGCCGTTAATCTGCTGTTCAAGGGGTTCTGTAATTTGACTTTCGATGACGTCGGCGTTGGCGCCCGGATATGTGGTCTGTACGGATATTATCGGACGATCGACACTGGGATACTCCCTCACACCCAAGTAGGAAATGCCTATAAATCCAAAAATCATGATAACCAGATTGAGTACCGTTGCAAGTACCGGTCTGTTTATTGAGGTTGTCGGTAAGCTTGCCATTATTTTACGCTGTTTATCAGTAAGTCAATATTGTCTCTTAACTGCAAAATTCCGGTGGTCACCACCGTGTCTCCCACATTGAGTCCTTTGAGAATCTGGACGTACGATTCCGTGCGCACTCCCGGCACAATCCGTACTTTTTCCGCTTTATTATTCTTTACCCTGTAAACAATGTGTTCGCCCAAATCGGGAATGACGCTTTCCGATGGCACCGATATGCCGTTTCTGTCGTAGTTCAGCTGGAGAACTACGTGAGCAAACCGTCCCGGAGATATTTTAAGGTTAAGATTCGGATAATACGCTCTTACGGTGAAGAGAAGAGTGGTCATGTCGATTTTGGAATCGGTGGCATATACTGTAGCCCTGTGTTGCAGCGTGTCGCCGTCAACGGTAAACAGCAGCGAGTTGCCTGTTTTCACCATGTCGATATATGCTTCAGGTATTGACATTTCCATCTTCAGCGGTGATATTTTCGTCAGTTTGGCAACTATGATGTTTGGATTTGCATAAGTTCCTTCGCTCACTTGCCTTAACCCGATGAATCCGTCGAAAGGCGCTCTCAGTTCCGTTTCCCTTATCTGGGCTTTAACCAGGTCGATATCTGCGAGCGTCGATGCGACTAAGGTACTCGATTCATCGTAGGTTTCCTGACTGACGGCGTCCTGAGCGAGCAGCGATTTCTGGCGAAATTCCTTGCTGTTGTACAAATCCAGCAGGGCTTGCAGTTTTTTCAGCTGAGCCTGCAGTTTTGCATCGTTTACTTTTGCAAGCAGCTGGTCTTCTTCAACAAAAGTACCTTCCTCGAACATTATTTCGATTATTCTTCCCGAAGTCTCGAAACACAAATCGACTTCTTCGGAGGGCAGGAAAAAGCTGTTTACCGGATATACGTCGGTAACCCCGTGGGATTTAATCACATAAGCATCAACGGCCAATGTACGGCGACCTGTATTCTGATTACTTTGCCGTATGCTTTTCCCGGTAGAGTTGCTTTTTGTAGATCTGGAATATACGAGATATACCAGTCCTGCAACTACCGCCACAATAAATACTATTACTGTTTTTTTCTTCATTTATAGTTCTTAATTATCTGATTTACAAATTTTATTAAATGAACAAGTTTCGCATGTCCGACTGTACTCTGTCTGCATGAACGGAACATTAAAGTCGAACAGTTCTTGCAAATTTCGTACCAAACATTCTCCAAAATCGTCGTTGTACGGATTAAAGTTTGTCACCATACCTTTATCCGGAGTTTCATCTATCATAAAATAGCTGAAATCGGGAGAGTAACAGTCTTTTACAAAATACAGGGCAGGAACGATATCTTCCGAAGGTTCTTTACTTTTTTTATACATAAACGCATACATAAAAGTTTGGAAAGCTTCCTTGTTTAACCTGTCGGGATCGGAATCGAAGAGGGAATCTATTGAATTGAATTTCATCCGCTTGCTGGCGCCTCTTCCCGACCCCGTCTTGTAATCGACTATGCGTATAATATTATCTTTCATATCAATACGGTCAATTATTCCTGCCAGCCCCACAGTCAGGTTTTCGACAGGAATATTTATTCCTACTCTTTTTTCGAGGCCTAAAAGTGTGAATCCGGCATTGTTTTTATCGTATTTCAAAATTCCTTTCACATATTTTCTGATTACATCTCTTACAATAAGTAATTTGCCGTTTTCGTTAAAATCGGACGGAAGCGTGTCCGTTTTATAAAATTCCAGAGCGAAATATTTGTTTATCAACGATTCAATCAGCGTTGTGCTGCGATAGACCGATTCCATATCCTGTTCTGTAACTTTTTTGTTTCTCATCGGAGAATACAGCTGTTCCATAACTTTGTGGATAATGTTCCCTAACCGGTTCAGCGGCAGCTCCTCAACTACCGATTCTTCGGATTCGAGCTTGAGGATTTTTGAAAAATAGAATTTCAGGGGACAGCTGATATAGGCGCTTAATGCGCTTGGCGACAAGGTTTTTAGAGGACTGTTGCCTGTATATTGCATTAAAGCCTGAATGACGGTATCGTCTTTTTCCACTTCTATGCGTTCGCTTTTTCCGAAACTGATATTGAATGTCACCGGGTATTCCCTGATATTTAGCCCGGATTCAAATTTAAGCTGGTATAAATAACGGCTCATTTCACCTGTTCGATTTTCGTCGGTTTTGGAAGAATAAAGCAGCCGCACGCTTTTTGCCCTCTGAATCAGGCGATAAAAATTGTATGCCGAAATTGCCTCCAGGTCTTCCCGGCACGGCAGTCCATAGCCTTTACGCAGATTGTAGGGGATGTACGAAGGTTTAGCGGTTTCGTGCGGAAGCCTCCCTTCATTGACCGAAAGCAATATGAGACTGTCGAAATCCAGCGCTCTGGTTTCCTGAATGTTCATTATCTGCAATCCCTTTACGGGTTCTCCCGTGAAAGGTATCTTCATTTCCTTGAAAATGTCACGTATAAGATTAAGGAACACCGGCTTGCCCATTTCGAAGTTTATCTCTTCAAAAGATTTTTTCAGCCGGTTGAGCGATTTTATCATATAATATATGTACTCTTTCCGCAATGCGACCTGTTCGTCTCCGGAAGCGGGAACAGTGGCAATATATGTGAATATGTCTATCAGATAATCGGTTAATTCTCCGTATGACGAGAGCGAGACAAATATTTTTTTCAGAAACAGACTGTTTTCAAACAACAGGCTATCTACGTATATTCTGTTGTTATTGACGATGCTGTCAATGATTTCTCCTGTTTGTTCCCCGCAGGCGCCTGTTACGTAACTGTGTCGAAGTATGGCAAGTACGTCTTTGTAGTAAAAACCGGAGTTGGTTGCCCTGTACGAATTTTGTAAACATATAAGCAGTTCTGCCAGAGTATATACCGGCGTTTGCAGAAGGGGATAACCCAGGGTGATGTTGATGTCGCTACATTCTTCGGGCAGGGAATGTATAACGGGAATCAGAATATTTTCATCGGTAAGCACAATTGCCGTTTTCTGGTCAAGTTCGGCGTCCATGCTTTTTAATATCTTCGTAATGGCTTTTGCCTGAAGCACGTCGGAGGATGCGGCTATGATGTGAACATCTTTATCGGCGGTAAATTCCGATTGAAGGCTGAACGAGGACGGTGCGGGAAACAGTACGATGTTATTCCGCAAAAACATTCCGGCTTCCTGTTTTTTGTCCTTTATATAATAG
>JAISDK010000079.1 GCA_031264875.1 Prevotellaceae bacterium | reverse complement strand
AACTACGACGGTAAAGTTTTTAAATGCACCGGCAGGAAATATACCGACGAACACAGCGACGGCGAACTTGACGAAAACGGAAATATTATCTGGAAACCCGGACGCTTAGAACAAAGACTCGCAAAAGCTACATTCGAAAACGATATGTGTTTACAATGTAAGATGCTGCCCGTGTGTATGGGACCATGCAGCCAAAAACAGATTGACGTCGGCGCCGAGCACCTTAAAGACGTCTGCGCTCAGAATACTCTGGAAATAAAAATGGGAGAATATATAGAATATACCTATAATAATATGATTACAGCCAATAGAAGTAAAAAAGAATCCTTAACCGCAAATTAATTTATTGTAATACTATGAGACGCATTATTTTTTTTACACTGTCAATCTGCTTATCATTGCCGCTTTTGTCGCAGACAAAAGGAAATGTATCAGTCTGCATACGCGACAGCGTCAACAAAGCGCTGCCGGATGTGGGAGCTATGTTTTTTCAGTCCGATTCGCTCGTAGCAGGTATAACTACCGGTAAAGACGGCTGTTTTTCATTGAGTTTGGATACCGGCAATTATACAGTGCATGTCACGCATCTCGGATATGAGGAATATACCGGAGAGATACATTTAACTCCGGCGGGCGTCCGCTTGCCGACGATAGTACTGAAAGAAGCTGTTGTCGAACTGGATGCGGTTACGATTTCGAACAGGACATTTTCAGCCGAATCAAACAGGAGCTTGTTCAAGATTCCGGCTAACGTCAAAAGTTCTTCGACAGATATCTATCAGGTTTTGTCTACAGTTCCTGCGCTTATAGTAAATCCTGTAGAAAAAACAGCAGCTCTTGCAGGCTCTGAAAACAGTATAATAATGGTAAACAACATACGCCGCGATAGAGCTTACCTTTCAATAATAGATATTAAAGATATTGATCGTGTAGAAATTATTCGCAGCCCCGGTTCGCGTTACAAGAATGTTGACGGCATTATCAATATCGTTGCTAAAGCTCCGGCTGCAGGTCAAAGCCTTTATCTTTCCGGACGGCTGGAACCTACTCTTGAACAGGGATACTTTGATGGAGGATATGTTTATACAGGCGAAAAAGTGTCCGCATCCTTGATGCTTCAGAATTTCTTCTTCGACGACGCCAATGGAAAAGAATCTATCATCAGAGATGTATCGGTTGGAAATGACGTAACTCATACCGAAAAAAACAGTACTGCTACATCATCTTCATTTATGAACAGTTATATCGGTGCAAATATTGATTACTTAGCATCTCCGAAAACATTTACATCGCTTAATTTGTCGTATGCTGCCGGTCCTGCGGAAAATGAAAGTCCTTATGCAGGCAGTGTATCTTCCGGCAGTCAGGATTATAAATTTGACGCTCTCAGTAAAAGCAAAAGCGATTTCAATAAATACCAGCTGAAGTTTTACTTACAGACTGATTTCAATAAAAAAAATTCGATGAACATTGACGCCCGCTATGATATGACCTCGACAGAGTCAAATTCCCTGTACAATGAAAGCAACAACAGCGGGCATTTCTATGAAAACCGGCAAATTAACAATACTGATGCGCAGGGATTCGAAGCGCAGGTCAATTTTCAACACCAATTGTCGAAAGTCAGATTTGAAGAAGGTTACAGAATATATTTGGATGACAACGTAATAGATAATGAAACCAACGGAGTTTTTAACAAAACCGACCATAATGAATGGCGGCACTATTTATATGCGAATTTACTGGGCAATATCAGTGAAAAACTTGTTTATCAGGCAGGCGCGGGATTCGACATGTCGCGGGTAACTCTTAATAATGCTCTCAGTACGCATAATGAACTTACTCCAAATGCCATGCTACGTTATATAATGAAAGGCGGACAAAACATCAGCCTTAACTATTCGCTCACACGTAAAAGCCCTCCGTCTTCCGCATTAAATCCCATCCCGAGTTATGTGGATTCCTCGCGTATTGTTACCGGAAATCCCGATTTAAAACCGTATTATTTGAATACTCTCGGTCTCAGCTACGAATTATACAAAAATAAGATTTATATTCAATCAAGTTTATGGTACAGTTTGGCAAACAATTACATCACACGGCAGGACAATTTAGACGAAAACGGAGTTTATCATATTACATACGTTAATGCAAGCCGTTATTCTTCGGCGACAGCTTCGCTTAATGCTTCGTACAGCATTTTTAACTGGTGGCAGATTATGATGAACGGTTCGATGAGATATAATATGTATGAAGATGATAATATACCGCGATTGAACAAAAATTTCTGGACATATTCGGCATGGTTAAGCAGCAGTGTAAATTATAAAAGATTGTCTTTGATGTTCAATGCTCCTGTTAGTTTTCGTAATGCAAGCTTGACCGGATATGCATTATACACTACGGAATCAAGTATAAATGCATCATATCGTCTGAATAATTCGTGGTCTGTTACCGGAATGTTTCGTTATTTAACGCCGACACGCTATAAAACAGAAACATTTGGAGACGGTTTTACTGAAATTTATGACAGCAAAACAAGCGACCGTTATTTACGGTTTATATTGGGAATCCGTTACAGTTTCCAGAAAGGTAAACAGCAGCAATACCGGCAAAGAAATGTTAAAAACTATGACGACGAGGCAAGTGTTGGAGTCAGATCATATTAATGAAAATTTATTAAAAAAATATAATAAAATGAAAGAAGTAAAGTATTTAAGACTGGAAGAAGTTCAACTTCCGTTTGATGAATTGAAATTGAACGACGACGAGTTACTCGTAGTCAAGGGTGGCAGCGGCAGTTTCGACAGCGACAGCGGTATGGGTTGCGATTGTGGCTGTAAATGTGAAAAAGGTAATGGTTGTGGCTGTAAATGCACCAAAGGAAGTGGTTGCGGCTGTGGTTGCGGCTGTTCGGATGGCGACGGTTGCGGTTGCGCTAAACCAAAAAAGGAAGAATAAATAGTGTTGTTTTTCCGTTTTCCTTTTTACCGTCAATACGATGCAACCGATTGCGGGATAGCCTGCCTCCGGATGATAGCTCGGTATTACAGTAAAAAAGTAAATATGGAATGGCTGCGGTCGCGTATGCCGGTAAGCAGCGAAGGAGTGTCTTTGCTAAGTATCAGCGAAAGCGCCCGCCTGATCGGACTTAAGACAATCGGGGTAATGGTGTCGTTCAAGCAATTGAGTGAAAATGCGCCCTTACCCTGTATTGCCCATTGGGGACAGAATCATTTTGTCGTGATATGGCGGCTGCGGAAAAAGAAAAAAGGATGGACAATTCATGTAGCCGACCCTGCCGCAGGATTGTTACAGTACGGAGAGGAAGAATTCCTGGACAAATGGCAAAGTACACGCAAAAACAATGAAGACCGCGGCGTTGTCCTGTTGCTCGAACCCACCACTGAATTTTTCTCCATGGACGAAATCCCCGACAAGACAAGTCTTGCATA
>JAISDK010000020.1 GCA_031264875.1 Prevotellaceae bacterium | reverse complement strand
ACCGACGGTTCGCCGCCGGTGATCACGATTTGCCGGAATCCTGCCCCAACGGCTTCGGCTGCCAGTGTCCCGAACTGCTCCGGACTCATTTCGTCGCGGCGGCTGCCGGCGTCGGCATAACAGTGCGTACAGCGAAGATTGCAGTTGAAGGTGATGTGGACGTAGCAGTTGTTACGCTTCGCGCGGCTGCGGTACATGTCGCGCTGCATACTGACTAGCAGTTTTTCGGTCAGCGGGATGTTGCCGCATATCTTTTGCGCGTAGAGGTTTTCGGCGGCGGCGCGCGGGCTGCCGGTACGTCCAAGCTCGTGGATTGCCAGCGTCCGGCGCGCGTTGTCGGCGACATGGGAGGGATGCGTTTTGTTCGACAGCGAAATGTACGCGCCTCTGCGAAAAAGCGGATGCTCATTCGACGTGGCAGGACGACTTGCTATTGCCTCTATGTTTTCGGGCGTTTGCATCTCGTTGATGAGCCTTTCCTGCACGAAGGCGTAAATCTCTTTGTAGGCTTTGCACAGCGGGTCGATAGCGCCGTCGCCCGAAGACAGCGCATGGTAGTAACAGCCTCCCTTACACACGGGATATACGTCGCAACCGGAACATCGCTCGCCTACTCGCTTTTCACGTTCCTGTTGCGCCCGTGCCGCCGGACTGTCGTACAGTCCGGCAAGCGTGGGTCGGTCGAAGATATTCCCCATCGAAAATTCCTTCTTCCCTGCCAGACGCTGACAGGAAACGACGTCGCCGGTGGGCGCTATCGACAGGAACATGCCGAAACAGTCGCGAAAGGTACAGACGCCGGGTTGCCCGTGGACGATTCCTTTTACGAAATGGTCGAACGTGTCGATGCGGGTGTATTTACGGTTTTTGACGTACCAGGGAAACAGTTCCTTAATCATGGCGGCATATTCTCCGGCGGTCAGGGCGAAGGACGAATCCGACGAACCCCGTTTGTCCATGCCGGCAATGGCGCCGTGCAATACCAGCGACATCCCGTTGTTACGAAAGTATTTGACGATTTCGAGCGCATGCGGCAGGGTTTGCGAGGCGACGGTGGCTATGGCGCTGACCGGACTGCCGACAGCATTCGCCCGTTTGACAGCGGCATACGTGCGGTCGTAATAGCCTTCGCCGCGGGTGAGGTCGCAGACGTCTTTCGGTCCGTCGAGGCTGGTGCCGAAGGAGACTTTGTGGTCGCGAAACAGGGTCAGAAAATCCCCGTCCAGATTCCAGAGGTTCGACTGCATGTTCATCCTGACATCGTATCCTGCAAGTTGCCGGTCGATTTCATCCAGCATCGTCTGCCACACCGGAAAAGGCGCAAGCAATGGCTCGCCGCCGTGAAAAACGATGGAGAGTTCTTTTGCCGCCGTCTCCTCTGCTATGCTGCGAATAAATATCACGGTCTCTTTTGCCGTACGCTCGTCCATCACCGCTCCGCGATGTGGTCCGAAACAGTATTTGCAGGAGGCTTGACAAGCAAGCGAGGGTACTATGAAAAATGATGGTGTATGTGCCATAGTCTTTTTATTAATCGTCAAATGGATATGGAGGAAATTTATTTCTAAGGGAATTTTCGGATTCTTCACAATAATCAGTATGACCACCGCAATTATCATCCTCATGAGAAGTCCAATCAAGTGTTCTTATTCGACTGTCTATCTGTCTCCAGTTTTTCTTCACAATCGTTGGGCATTTTTCTGCTAAGAGAATCAAAACTTTCGTCTTTTGTATTTCACTATAGCCCACACAGTAGTCGTTTTCTTTAGCGGTGGTGATATCTGAAAAATATTTTTCAACAAGACTCTCCAAACTTTCCAATATTTTCATATCGGTAAGTTTCTCGACTGCTGTCAGAACAACACTACAATCACTGTCATTTTTTGCTATTTCAGCAAGTATATTCTGGTCTGTAAGTTTCCAGACCGCGTTTCCACGAATATAAGAATCGCTAGCATTTTTTGCTACATCGACAAGCATATTCTGATCTGTAAGTTCCTTGACTGCTTCATAGCAATGTTGATTATGAAAAAAATTTCTATCATTTTTTGCTACATCAGCAAGCAAACTCTGATCGGTAAGTTTCTTGACCGCTTCTCTGCGAACATCAGAATCGTCGTCATTTTTCGCTATTTCAGCAAGCAAACTCCGGTCGATAAGTTTCTCGACTGCTACCTTGCGAACATACTCTTTGCTATCATTTTTCGCTATCTCAGTAATCAAATTTCGGTCAGTAAGTTTTTCGACTGCTGCCGAGCGAACAATCCATTCTCTGTCATTTTTCGCTATTTCGGCAAGCAAATTCTGGTTAGTAAGTTTCTCGACCGCTGCCTCGCGAACATACTCATTGCTGTCATTTTTCGCTATCTCAGCAAGCAAACTATGATCGGTGAGTTTCTTGACCGTTGCCGAGCGAACATGCCATTCGCTGTCATTTTTCGCTATTTCGGCAAGCAAACTCTGGTTAGTAAGTTTCTCGATCGCTGCTTCGCGAACATTATATATGCTGTCATTTTTAGCTATCTCTGTTAGTACATTCTGGTCGGTGAGTCTCTCGACCACTATACAGCGTACTTTCCAATCTTCAGTCCCTTTCGCCAACTTCGCCAATTCTGTCTGGTCAGTAATTTTCTCAATTTTCGCTACTTCAGCAAGTAAAGTTAGATCCGTAAGTTTCACTACCGCCGCACTGCAAACAATTCCATTGCTGTCGTTTTTCGCAATATCGGCAAGTAAATTTCGGTCGGTAAGTTTTTGGACTGCCATTTTGCGAACAATCCACTCACTGTCATTTTTTGCAATATCAACAAGTACAATTTGATCAGTGAGTTTTTTCACCGTCTCCAAGCGAACGTGCCAATCTTCAGCCTCTTTAGCTATTTTCGCCAGTTCTGTCTGGTCGGTCATCTTTTCAACCGCTTCTAAAGTGTAATTAGCTTGTTCCCACGTTCCCTGATTAATTCCGGATGTTTCATTGTTATTGTCCGGAACAACATTCGTTGATGTATCGGGTATGTTTGCGTTGTTCTGTTCCTGATTTATTGCACCTTTCCCGAATAATTTCTTAAACCAATTCATAACATTTTTATTTTCAAATTTTCCCTACTCGTAAGGCTTTTCGGATTCGTCCCGTTTTTGAAATGCTCTCTGGTCTCCATTGTCTTTAAATTCCAATTCTTTGTTGTCATAATCTTTAATATTGTTTATTAGTGAACAAGTAGACGAGTGGACAAGTGGACGAGCTTCTGCTTGCATCTTGTATTTTACCGTGTTCCTTGTACCTTTTTTTGTTTTCGGTCTCCATTGTCTTTAAATTCCAATTCTTTGTTGTCATAATCTTTAATATTGTTTATTAGTGAACAAGGTACTATCGACGCCGTCCGTCATTGCGAACGCAGTGAAGCAATCCAGAAGAAAAACGCCGACAAACTCGCCAATCCCGGATTGCTTCGTTCCTCGCAATGACGAACCTTGCTTGTTTCCTTTCACCCTTTCGCCCTTTTCATTCATCTTTTGCAATTCCATATTAATCACTAACCGTTAATCGCTATTTTCATCCTGTAAATCATGATTCAAACAAAAGAGATGATTGTGTTCCCTTCACCCACATTCCGTCCCTAACGGGACGGTAATAAATGGCGATTCTTTCGTTTTCTACCAACATTTTGTCCCTACGGGACATTTCTACATACTGATTCTTTTTATTCATAAAATCCTGTTCATCTTTTTATCCTGTAAATCCTGATTCAGACAATTCGGAGGCGTTGCACGCAACGCCCCTTACTTGTCCACTCGTTCACTTGTCTACTTGTCCACTATTTTACTGTTTTACAATCTTTCCTTGACAACTCTCTTTTTCTGTTCTCACATTATATATGTATATACCGCTTGCGAACTTGCTTACGGATATGTTCTCTTGATTGTTTACTTCCCGACGGATTAAAACCTTCCCTTGCATATCATAAAGCGTAAAGAGCGCTTGAGGTTCATTATCAGGAAGGATAATGGTAATATTATCCGTTGCAGGATTGATATAAAGTTGCAGATTTTGAATGGCATTATTTCCAATCTCATTGGCGCCTTCCTGTAGATAAAGAATAGAATAACCTTTCAAAATATTATCTTTCCTAAATTCAAAATACAAAGTATCCGATACAAAATCAAGAGGAGCAGTGTATGAAATCGTAGTTTCATTTACCTGGACGGCGTTATCGTTTTTGCACTGGTAAACGCGAATCCTGTAATCCGATGGCAAATCAACAGAAAAACTTGCATGAGCGCCTGCCGGAATCTTTTGAGTTTTTGCAGGGACAATATAAGTCGTATCTCCTTTGCTTCCCAGTAATAAACGGATTTGTTCCGAATTGGAAAAGTTATTTGCAAAAGAATATTTATGCAGGTAATTATCTGCAACAGCGCTTGCTGTTTTTCCCAAATAATTCAGTTGAACAGGCGCGTCTTCTTTGGCTTGGGCAGAATATATTAGAAAATGTTTTCCGTTTTTGCCAATATCTGTATAAAATGCGCCAACCACAAGTTGTAATTCGTTGGAGATACGTTGAAATCCTTCTCCTATTAATGTAAATTCACAATGATAATCGCTTCGTATTAGCGAAAAATCCTCAATGTAATTCAGAGAAGCATTTACAGTCATTTTTTGAGACAGTGTAAAGATGAGAATATCTATATTCTCTAAAATGTTATTACTTATATCCAAATCCGAAAGCAATGTCAGATTTACCAAAGGCGAAATGTTCTGAATGACATTTCCGGACAAATTCAACACGCTAATATTTGGAAAGTAAATAATGTCTCTTATATCGCTTAGTCCGCTTCCGGACAAGTCTAAAACCATTACCGTATCTGTTATTTCCGCAGTAATCACATCATTTTCGTTAAGATTTAATGCATTACGAACGCCAGTTTCAAACGCTGTGGAAAAAAATGTCAAAGCTTGTGAAGCCACATTTCCTGTACTCATGAGTAATACAATGAGTAATATCTGTATTTTTCTTATTTTCGTTACCATAATTTTTTAAATATATTTTTGTTAGTAATCTGTATTTCTTCTATTTTATTCTCCATAATACTTTAAATAAATTTTGTTAGCCATGTGTTCAGACGGAGTGTAAAACCAAGCAATTTTTTCAATAAAATTCAAATCAATTCTTGACATAAATTCTATTTCAACACTTCTTGATATCGAACTGTATATATAAAAGTTCTCATTGAGCGGGACATAAGAAATACGTCCATTTGTCCATTCTATTTTCATCACATAAACGCCACCATCAGCCTGAAACGCTACTGCCTTACCAATATCTCCTCCAAAGACTTTTGAGCTTTGCGTAAGATACAATTTTTTACTACCACTATTGCAGCAATCTAAGTAGCATGGGATAAAATCAGCCTCGCGTCCTACGAGATTTCCTTCCTTGCTTAATGCTTGAACACATACGTGGCTTATTGAACGTCCAATATCTAATGCATCGTAATACGAATCATAAACGTTGTTTTTCTGAACTTTGATGCTGAAACAGATTGGATTATTGTCAATTTCCATTTCGCCGAACATTGTCCATTTGTTAAACAAGTAATCACCGTAACCTTTAATTACATCGTGGGCTTTTTCCAACACTTCAATATACTCCTTCAACAACGGAACAGAAGAAGAAAAAGCTCCGGCAACTTTACAGAATAATTTAAACCCCATCTCTTCTGTTAATCCTCCTTGAACTACTTGGTTGTATGTTGTGATATAATTGATATACTTTTCTGCCTTTTCTTTCATTTCTATAAGGTCTTTGGCTTTTCCTATATCACCTATAATGTCGCCCAGAAGAATAAGATTTACTTCTTTTCCTGTAATGTGGTCGGCGTCTGGCGCAATAATCTTTTCAAACTTTGTATAGGTTGCCAGATAGGAATAGGCTTTGTTAACCCCGCTTTTAATCCCATTCAAGGCGTCAATAATTTGGTCTTTCCAATAAACCAAATCTTTGGGTATTTCTCCAGAGATAGTAACAGGCGTCGGATTTTTAACGTTGCCGGCAGTAGAAATATAGGAAGGAGAGACGTCAGCTATAAGTTTTAAATTATCAAGATGAATATTTGTATTTTTTGTACTTCGCAAAATCAAATTGTAATTTGCGGGGTGCAAAGTTATTGTTTGAGCAGGAACGGTGATTGAAATTGATTTTGTTTCGTTTTCTGTCAAATTCACCCTTTGGGTTCCGATACATTGTTGTGTTTTGCCGTCTGTCGATTCCAAAAATAAGCGGACTTCGCCATCGAAACTTTGATAGCTGATATTTTTTATATCGAAAGTAAACTCATTCATTTGCAAAACATATATGTCATTAAAAGAAAACAAGGGTGTACGAAGTTGCAAATCGGGAGTTTGCGGAGCTTCCACAGCGTTTTCTTCGAGCTTGCCTTTGAAATTAATTGTCACTATGGGTTTCTTTTCAGTAGGACAGAAAGTAGTTAAAGCAGGGTAGCCCGAACTGGAATATGCTTCAAAGGTATAACCTTCCTTGCTGGGATGTATATACACATTTTGTTCGTAAGGTATACCCTGATACCGATATCTTCCTTTTTCGGAGGTAGTATATACTGTTTTTATGGTTTCGGTAGTATTGTAATTGACGAGATATCGCAATTGAAAATCTACTCCCTCTATTTCGACGCCATTTTCATCAACAATTTGACCGAGTACTGTTCCGTATTGATGTACGTCAGGAGTGATATTGTTTTCGGAAATGGAAATGGTTTGTTCGGGCGAAGTTTTTTGTACATATTCATCTTTATTATATGCCACCACTTTATAAACATGATTTCCTTCTCCGGGATAGTCAATATAACTCATTGTAATAGGATGTCTCGTCGTTTTAAAAGGATAAATCACATAGCCGTCGCGAGTAAGTTTGTAGGAATTAGCGTTGGCGACAGAGTTCCACGAAAGCCGTACCAAACTGTCCTCTACAGTTGCATTCAGATCCATGTCTGTTTGTTCGGTTGAAAATTTCATAAACAGACTTTCATCCTGAGACGACCAGTATCCTGCCGAGTTTTTGAACTGCATATAAAATTTATGCGTTCCTGCTCCAAGATTCGGATTATTGCAAATCCGGCTGAAAGACAAGTCAATTTTACGGTCATCAATAGGTACAAAAACATCGTTTTGTTCATCTACTCTGTAACGCATTTCTGTAATTGGATATTGGGATTGTACGCGAGCCTGTATTTTCAAATTTCCCGCTTCATCAATTTGCTCGGGTATTATTTTGGAAATGATTTGAGGAATAACGGAGAAATTATTCTGTTCTACAATATATCCAAAATCTTTCCATCCATCTGCTGCTTTGTATTTTGTTTCACTACCTTTAGGCACATATAAATGTAAAATAGCAGTACC
>JAISDK010000288.1 GCA_031264875.1 Prevotellaceae bacterium | reverse complement strand
GGAAACAATTATCTCGGCGGAAACATTTCACCCGGCCTTTCTATCCGTCTGAAATCGTTGAATTTTTACACAAACAGGCTGCCACTGGTGCAAATTCCGGCCAGAATTGAAGAAATAGGAACAACAACAAAAGAAGCCATCGAAACCGGAACAGTTCAGGGAATCATTGGAGAAACAACAGGTTATATAAACAAATATATCGATCGGAAAATAATTTTTACTGGAGGAGACAGTTTTTATTTTGCCGAAAAAATAAAAGTCCCCATATTTGTATTCCGAAACCCGATAGTTTTTGGTTTAAACAGGGTTCTCTATCACAATCTTAGATTGTGACATTTTGATAAGGTTAAAAAAAGAACAAATATTGAATAATTTTAATAAAAAATAGATGATGAAAACATTAAAATTTACAGTTTTTACACTTTTAATCAGTGTGTCAAGCTTAAATTTAAGCGCCCAGAAATTTGGTAAGGACAGTATCCAGTGCATTTTAAACATTCAGGGCTATCAGCCTGAATACAGAAGCAAAAACTATGATGCCGCATTACCGTTATGGAGAGAAGTTCTTAAAAATTGTCCACAGGCAAGTCAAAACGCATATATACATGGAATTACCATGATGCGTTACTTAATTGACAAAACTACCGACCCTGCATTGAAAGAAGCCCGAATCGATTCACTGCTGATGCTTTATGACAGACGGCTCGAATATTTTAATGTGAAAGACAAGGCCGAGCTGCTTTACTCCAAGGCAATAGAAATTCAGAACTACAGGCCTGACAAACACAAAGACATATACGATGCTTACAGAACTGCAATAAATGCAAACAAAGACATCGACCTGATGGCAGTAGCCAAAACCATGCTGTCCGCCCGGGAGATGTACGAAAAGAAAGAACTGTCGCTGGAAAGCTTCACAAATATCTATACCGAAATGGCGGGTTTGGCCGAATCTCAGCTAAAAGATACCCCCGGCGACACTGTAAAACTCTCTCTGAAAGCAGCCATCGAAGGCGCATTTTTAGCTACTGACGCCGCTGACTGCGAAAATCTTATCAGAGTCATGGGCGAACGGTTCAAGGCAAACAAGGATAACGCTGAAGTTGTGAGAATGATCATAACCCTGCTGCAAACCAAGGAATGTACCGATTCGGAACTGTATTACGAAGGAGTGGAAGCATACAACAGACTGAATCCCTCGCCTGCTGCATCCTACGGGCTGGCGCGCGTGTTCTATTCAAAAAACGAAAAGGAAAAAGCCCTGCAGTATTTCAAGGACGCTACTGAAACGGAAACCGATGCAACAAGCAAATCCACATATTTCTACGAATTTGGAGGCCTTTTCCTGAAAGAAGGTAAAAGAACCGAAGCCATAGGCTACGCGAAACGCTCAATAGCCGCCAATCCGAGAAATGCCAGAGCCTACATGCTGCTGGGAACAGCTTATGCCGGCGTTCAAGGTTGCGGAGACGACGAAGTAAGCAAACGTTCCATCTACTGGGTTGCCGTCGATCAGTTCAACAAGGCAAAACAGTTAGACCCGGGCATAGCTGCCGAGGCAAACAAGAGTATAAATACATATTCGCAACATTTTCCAACCGTGGATGATGCGTTTTTCCTTAACATCCTCGACGGAGCAAAATATGACGTCAAATGCGGGCCAATTAACGAGACCACAATTGTGCGTACAAAGAAATGAATGAAATTTTTTATATTGTTAAATTAGGTTTAAAATTGTTGGTAGCGCTCTTTTGCAGCGCTACCGTTTTTTCATGCAGGAGCGATACTCTTCAAAAAATATCTTCCAGCGAATTGCTCGACCAGCCGATAGAGGAAATTATCAACGTGAAACTTCTATACACTGCCGACGGTAAACTCCGCAACGAAGTGATTGCAAAAAAAACTATAAAATACCAGAACGGCGATACCATATTATATATTTTTCCGGAAGGAATCCATATAATCTCATACAAAGACAGTATTCCCGAATCCGACCTGGTGGCCGACAGCGCAACGCTAAACGATTCCCGCGGAATGCTCTTCTCGGCAAACGGAAATGTTGTTGCCCGCAATATCCTTGCAAAGAAAAAACTGGTGACGGAAGGTCCTTTATACTGGAATGAACGAAACAAAACAATCGAAACAAAAGTCTATACCGAAATCTATACCGAAACGGATACTATCTATGCAAAATATGGGCTTTTTTCCGACGACCGGTTTAAAGAAATCGAAATGAAAGGACAAAGCGGGGTAGTATTCAAAGAGTTTAGACGACAGCGAGCCGACAGCATAAATGGGAATTGAATTTTTCAATACAGTTATTTCCAAAACTTGAATTTAATTGCCAGGTCACGGTTAAGACTTCCGTAACCTGCATCTGTTTATTTCATTTCGAAAATAATTTCTACATTTGCGCAATGTAAGATTAATGAATTGTGTATAAATGGCAATAAAATTTCAATTCAACAAAACGTCGCTCAACGATCTAAACAAACAGCTTAAGATGCGTATAAGAACCTTGCCAACAATTAAAAGCAAGGAATCGGCTTTACGCATGGAAGTTCAGAAAGCAAAAGAAGAATCCGGGAAACTGTCGATTGAACTGGAAGAGCTGATTTCGTCATATACCGGTATTTCGGCTCTGTGGAACGAATTTGAGCCAGACCTGATTAAAGTAAAAGACGTACAATTAAATTCCATAAAAATTGCAGGAGTAAACATTCCGGTTCTCAGCGAAGTGCTGTTTGACGTTGCACAATACAGCCTGTTCAGCAGTCCGGTATGGTACAGCGACGGAATACAAATACTTAAATCACTCGCAACTGCAGGTATTCGATACGAATTTTTCGTACAGAAAATCAGCCTGCTTGATTATGCAAGAAAAAAAACTACTCAAAAAGTAAATCTGTACGAAAAAGTGCAAATTCCGGGATACACTGAAGCTATAAGGAAAATAAAACGTTTTCTGGAAGATGAGGACAATCTCTCGAAATCGGCTCAGAAAATAGTTAAAAAACGTCAGGAAGAGGAGGGCAGGCAATGATAGTTCCGATGATTAAGTACAATTTCCTGCTGTATCGCGGCGATTTCAACCGTTTTCTGGAACAGTTGCAGGAGCTTGGAATGATTCATGTCGAATCGAGAAATGCCACGCTTGATGATGCAACAAACGCAATTATCCGTAAAGCCGACAATTTTAGCAAAGTAAATTCCGAACTCAAAAGTGTGAAAGCAGTTGCGGAAACCGTTCCGTTCGAGGGAGACGCATACGCTTTAGCCGAAACATATTCCGGCATCAGGGAACAGCTTGCAAAACTTGACGCCTCAATAAGCAAAACCGGTAAAGATATTGAAGACGCTATTCCATGGGGCGAATTTGACGAAAACGATATTGACCGTATTACGTCTCTGGGAATCACGCCAACATTCCATGCAGTTCCGGTCAGGCAGTTTGACGAAAACTGGAAAAACATCTATCCGCTATACGAAATAAACCGCTATAAAGGAAAGGTATATTTTGTGATATTGCAGGACGGTCAGGATTTCACCTTCGATTTGCCGGCAATCAAACCGCCTGCGCAACCGTACAGTAAAATGCAGGAAGAGCTGGCTCGTTTGAACGAACAATATTCCGGTTATGAGAAACAGCTGGAATCGCTGGCTTTATCCGCCGAAATTCTGATGGAAGAACGCAGGCGTCTGGCAGAACAAATTGATTACAATATTGCAAAACTGAGCGCGCAAAATGAAGCCGATGACAGTATCAAAATACTGACAGGCTGGTTGCCGAAAGAAAACAGAACGAAGTTCGATACATTTCTGGAAACTCAGGCCACAGTCTATTTTGCGGAAGAAAAGATAGACGACAGCGACGAACCGCCCGTGCTGTTGAAAAATAACAGGTTTACACGTCTGTTTGAACCAATAACCAATCTGTATTCGTTACCGACTTACAGGGAACTGGATCCAACGCCGTTTTTTGCGCCCTTTTTCATGCTGTTTTTCGGATTCTGCCTTGGCGACGGCGGCTACGGATTACTCATTCTGGCGGTAGCATCGTTTTTGAAAATCAGGATTAAGAATGTCAAGATACGTCCTTTCCTGACTTTAGCCCAGTATATGGGAGCGGCAACGCTGCTGTTCGGATTTATTACGGCTACATTTTTCGGAGTATCAATAGAGCAGATACGACCGGATAAAATAATAGAGCAACAGTTAGGACTGTCGGACAGCTTCGGAATGATGATTCTCTCGCTCATGCTGGGATTTATACAGATAATCTTTGCCATGTTTGTCAATGCGGCAAAGATTGTCAAGCAAAAAGGCTGGAGATATGCTCTTTCCACCTGGGCATGGATTGTGGTGATTGTTGGAGGAGCAATCATGTATGTGCTTAAAGACCGGTCGGACAGTCTTGCCGTTTTGTACATTACAGGCGCCGTCTGGTGCGTGGCGGAACTGATTGTCCTGTTTTACAATTCTCCCGGAAAAAATCCTTTCATAAACTTCGGATCGGGACTGATGGATACTTATAACATGATATCGGGACTGCTGGGTGATGTGCTTTCGTACATGAGGCTTTTCGTACTGGGACTGACGGGCGGAATTCTCGGCGGAGTTTTCAACAGTCTGGCGGCAATTATCGGCGGAGGCATCGACGTTCCCGTAGTTAGCCAGCTGGTTACGCTTGTGATATTACTGTTCGGACACAGTATGAATTTTGCATTGAATTTTTTAGGAGCAGTGGTTCATCCTCTGCGTTTAACTTTTGTTGAATATTATAAAAATTCGGGATTCGACGGAGGTGGACTTCCTTTCAAACTTTTTGAGAAAATAAAACAGTAAAAATTAAATAAATAGAAATTATTATGACAGCGATTTTATTGGCATACATAGGAGTGGCGATGATGGTCGGCTTGGCAGGACTGGGCAGCGTATATGGAATCACTATATGTGGAAATGCCGCAGTTGGCGCTATTAAGAAAAATCCGGGCGCTTTCGGCAGTTATCTCGTACTGGCTGCATTGCCAAGTACGCAGGGGTTGTACGGATTTGTCGGCTTTTTCCTGCTTAAGGACAAGCTTGTTGCGGATATAAGTACCCTGAACGCCGCCGCTATTTTCGGTGCAGGATTAACTATGGGCATGGTCGGCTTACTGTCGGCAATACGCCAGGGTGAGACTTGTGCTAACGGTATAGCTGCTATCGGCAGCGGATATAAAGTTATGGTACATACCATGCTTTTTGCAGCTTTTGCCGAGTTTTATGCAATCATAGCCCTGCTGTTCGTCTTTCTGACAAACAGCGCACTGTAAGAATGTAGCTTTTGCCCTCGCGAGGTGGATTGTTACCCTCCGTACCCCAAATTGCGGGATGCGGAGGGTATTTTTTTTAGGATGATAATGAATTATCCTGCTCTTTTCAGTAAACTCATGTTATGCAGTCAAAGGGAAAAATGCGAAATCACAACCCTCAGCTATGCGGATGGGCAAACACACACGGGCAAACACACATGGGGCGAACACGCAGGTTCGCCCCTACATTGGACGGGCAAACTTTGGTCGAGTTTTTAGCGCCGGAAGTTTTTCTGCGAAAATATTTACTGAAATTCAGTGGAAGTTTTCGTGCCGGAGACTTCAGGACAAAAAAATCAGTGGAATTTTTCGTGCCAGAGACTCCAGGACAAAAAATTCCAAAGAATTTTTCATGCCGGAGACTCCAGGACAAAAAATTCAGTGGAATTTTTCGTGCCAGAGACTCCAGGACGAAAAATTCCAAAGAATTTTTCATGCCAGAGACTCCAGGACGAAAAATTCCAAAGAATTTTTCATGCCAGAGATTCCAGGACGAAAAATTCTAAAGAATTTCAGATCTCATACCTCTACAGGATAAAAATTATTTAAGTTATACTTATTTCCGATAACGTTTTTAAAAAAATATTCTGATTTTGATGTCTTTCATGATTTTTCGTGCTTATTTTTCAATCTGCGAAACTGCATATAATGGATAGATTTTTATATTTTGGTATGTTCCGAAATTTTCCATGGAACATCGGATACCGTAAGGGTAGTTCTTTTCGGAAAGGAATTGAAACATGCTTTGCATTGAGCCTTTCGTTCCCGATTTCACTTCGACGGGAACAATATCGGCATTACACTGTACCACATAATCGACTTCGGCGGTACTGCCCCGTTTTTCCCGTTGCCAATAGTAAAGTTGGGCAGAACTGGTACTTGGCGCTGATTTTAGCAGTTCCAAACCTGCGAACAGTTCAGCCAGTGCGCCTTTGTTTACCTGTTCCAGACTTTCGGCAGTAATCAGCTGTCCCAAATCCAGGCGCAGGAAACGCTGTAATATTCCGGTGTCAAAGATCAGGTATTTGCGATGTTTTGTATTCATTTCGGCAGCCAGGGGAAGTCCGTTGGCAGATGTATGCGTTACAGGATAAACAACGCCTGCACGTTCCAGCAGTTCCATGCTTTCTTTGATTTGCATGTGATTGGAATCCTGCGATGCCTTGGAATAAGTGAATTTGCCTCCCGTTTGCCGAATGACGGATGAAAATATTTCACGCAAACGCGATTCCGGCACACGTT
The DNA here is from genome assembly GCA_031264875.1 of Prevotellaceae bacterium. GTDB lineage: Bacteria > Bacteroidota > Bacteroidia > Bacteroidales > UBA932 > JAIRLF01. The sequence continues at coordinate 7,282 of JAISDK010000288.1, read as the reverse complement.
CTCTGTATTTGGAAAAATCGTCGTACAGCGAAAACATCAAATCATCCAGCACCAATTGACATTCAAGCATCGAACCGCTGCCTGCGTATGTTGCCACAACTTCGGGCATCCCGCCGATAAGCATAAAACGTATCAATTGCTGCAGGCACTTGTTATGAAGAGCTTCGGAAAACGGTGTTTCCGGAGATGCTTTTTGCAAAGCGTCGGCAAGCATCTCAAATCCCATTGCCCGCAGATACTCATCAAACGAAAAAGGATACAGGAACAGGGAACGAATGCGACCAACTCCGAAAGAAGGGAGTTTTTCCAATGCAAATTCCAGTAGCGAACCGGCGGCAATGACATGCAGTTCGGAATAATTTTCATAAAAAAAACGCAGAGAAGAAATGGCAGGGATACAGGACTGTATTTCGTCGAGAAACAGCAGTGTGCGACCGGGAATGACAGGCGTATTGTACATTAGGGACAGTTCATCGCATATTCGCTTCGGGGACGAACTTCTTTCAAACAGCGTTGCGGCATCCTTACTTTCTTTTTCTTCAAAGTTGATTTCCAAAAAATAATCGAACTGTTTCCCCAATTCTCTTACGCTTGACGATTTTCCTACCTGCCGCGCCCCGCGAAGCAGCAAGGGCTTGTGTTTTACGGCTTGCTTCCATGCAGACAAATCTCTGTCGATATTTCGTTTCAAATATTTTGAACTCATAAACATATAGAATTTAATTACACATTATCAGACTGCAAATATAATGTGTTTTCCAAAAAGAAGGGGCAATAATGACATTCATTTTGCATTTTGCATGACCAATATCTGGTGATATTTTGCATTTTGCATAACCAATGTTCGAGGAGATTCAAATGCCTGCACAATATTATCCGCCGTTACAGGCTTTGAAAACGGGGAAATGTTTATCTTTGCGCCCATAAATACAACAGTAATTCTTGGAAAGGTTTTATGGAGTGGTTCGTTATTGGTTTGTTGGCAGTTATTTTTATCTTTGGAGCATATCGTACCGTTAAAGTGATTTTCGGGAAAGGAAGGATATTCAAAGATAAAGGTCCGGTACGTGTGGGGAGATATGCCGGAGGACATCCCGATATTTGCGGGCATTATCCTTCGTGCGTTATCTATTCGTTTTGGGGCAAATTGCACATCTGCAAGCCTGCCGTTTTTCCGATACGCCTTGCCTTTATTAATATAAAAGATATCACTGACATTACTGTTGAAGATGCACCGGAAAATGAAAGCGGAACAGCTTCCGTTACTGTTGAGTGGAATGATGGAAAATCCGGTTATTCCGGTTATTCAACCGTATTTTCCGTTGAATCTCAAGACGCAAATACTGTAAGAGACAAATTGTATGCCTGTATGGGAATAACAACATCTGAAGAAAATAAAGAATCTGCCGGTAAAGAATTAACTGCGCAGACTGAAAATGGTGCGCCTGACGGTTCGGGCGTTACCGGTACTGCTGTCGGTCAGGTAGAGCCGGCTGACACCGCTTCCCCTCCGGAAGAAGAAGTGAATTTTACGGATGCTCCATACTGGTCATACCGTTATATATATTCATACAACGAGATATACAACGCCACGGAAAAGCAGAAGCAGTATTATGCCTTTTTCAAGAAGAAGTGTATGAATGACGAGTTTCCCGACTTGAAGGAAAATACAAACTACGCGTTCATACTGATATTCGACCTGTTGAACGAATATGACAGTAACAAGGACATGGACGGGCTGGAACGGCGGCTGAAGCTGATTAGCAAGCATTATTCCAAAACAAAATCGTATGCGATGTCATTTCTGATCAAGAAAATGAAAGAGTCGGGGTATCTCGAAAGAGCGGAGATACTGAGCGAGGAAGAATACGAATACTGGAAGCTGGGAATGAAATACCGGGATTTGCTGCAGTTGAGCAGAGACGAGGTAAAGAGCCTGAACAAGCTGCGTTACACCTCCAATAAATTCAACAGCATTAGCTTATGTATGATAGAAATAGTGATGCTCTACCGCGCCGTCATGAGAGGGCTGAAAAACAAATATGAGCAGGATGGCAGGACTCTTGACAATGAAGTCAGAGTCAATACACATTACAGCGTCAATAACAACGAAGCTTTTTACTCCTTAATCTTCAGGCACTGCGAAAATGCGGTCAGGGAACATTATGCCTATACTCCAAAGCTTAATATCAATATGTTTGAAAACAGAACGGCATACAGGCCGGATGTTGCCGAATTTGCGGTGAAACTGATACCGACATTAGTCCACAATTTCCAGCCGACGGACAGGAACACGGAGATGCTTTTAAACTACCACTGTCCAAACCGGTGGACAAAACTGTTGAAAAGAGTTGAAAAAAACTGTAAGGACAGCAGTCAGTTTTTAAATGGCCTTGCCAGCCTGTGTTTGCCGGAGAATATTCCCGAAAGCACCCTGTACAGCGCGATACAGTTTATACTTAAGCGCGATACCGAAACGGCAATAAAGCTCTATATCTACTATCTGAACAGCATCATTTGCAGTAGCCGGACGGTGACGGGAGACGTGCTGTACCCCCTGATCATAGACGGGGAACCGAACACCCAGATCCTGCTCACGCAGGTATGCGGAATGAACGTCAAGATCATGGAGCTGCTTAATCCGGAGCAGTTGCAGACCTATAAGGAAGTCATGGCGAAATTTTTGCGGAGTAAAGACCTGAAAGGAGCAATCAGCGGAGTGTCGGAAATATACAGAAGGAAAATACGGATCGACAGCAGTCGGATAGAAAAAATACGGCAGCAGCACGACGAATCGGTAGCGGTTCTTAACGAGTACCTGGACGACGGAACGGAGGATGAAAATCGTGTAAACATCAGCAGCGGCGACAGCGGTAACGTGAACAGCGGCAGCGATGACGGCATCAGCGGCGAGCTGTCCCCCGAAACCGGAAATACCGACATTACCTTTTCGCAAATACAGGCCGACATACTGGCCATGTTTGACGGCGACTATTCCGTGCTGCAATGCGACGTCGAAGCATTTGCACGGTCGAAGGGAGCGTTGAAAAACCAGATAATCGAAAGCATCAACGATATATGCTACGAGCATCTCGACGACGTACTCATAGAGGAAGACGGAGATTACTATACCGTAAATTCGGAATACTATAAAATAATACATGCATCATGAATATGAATATCAAACCAAAAGAAGCGGCGGCCATCATCAATTCCCTCATCGGAGGGGTAGTGCCGGCAACAGGCATACAGCACATTGCAGTAGGGAGGACGGAAGAAATAAATGCCGCACTGTCAACAATGGACGATGTGAAAAACGGGCTTAGCGCAGTGAAATTCTGGATAGGCGACTTCGGTTCGGGCAAATCCTTTATGCTTCACCTGATCAACACGGTGGCGCTGAGACAGAAATTTGTTGTGGCAAACGCCGATTTCACGCCAACCAACAGGCTGTATTCCAACGACGGAAAAGCGCTGGCTCTCTACACTGCCATCATGGACAGTCTCTCGATACAGACCCGTCCGGAAGGCGGCGCACTGCCCCTGCTTCTGGAAAAGTGGATTGAACAGTCGATTTCCATGGCCGCGGAGGAAAACGGAATATCCCCCTCGGAAATACGGGAAGCGCGGTATCTGGATCTGATCCGATACAGGATTACAAAGAACATCAACGCTTTTACCGACGTCGGCGGCTTTGACTTCTCGGCCGTAATAATAAAGTATTACGAAGGTTATATTAACTTCGACGACAAGCTGCAGCGCGACGCCCTGAAGTGGATGAGAGGCGAATATCACAGCAAAATCGAGGCACGGCAGGATTTGGGTGTGAGGGAAACCGTCAGCGACATGAACTATTACGACATGCTCAAAAACTTCTGCAAACTGTTTGTCAGCATGGGCTACAGCGGGTTTATGATCAATCTCGACGAGATGATCAACCTCTATAAAATTTCCACATCCGTGATGAGGGAAAAGAATTACGAAAAGATTCTCACCATCTACAACGACTGTCTGCAGGGCAAAGCATCGGGAATGTTCTTCAACTTTGCCGGCACAAAAGAAGTGCTTGAAAATCCCCGTCGCGGGTTTTTCGGTTACGACGCCCTGAAAACAAGGCTCGAATCCAACAAATACGAAACACAGGCTGCTCGCGATTTTGCACAGCCGGTGATTCGACTGATGCCACTCAATCACGACGAAATATTCGTGCTTCTGCAAAAGCTCTCGGAAATATTCAATTTCAACTACAAAACGGATATTGAGATTACCGACGCCGAAATACTGCTGTTTATGGAAGAAATGTTCAACAAGCCCGGCGCCTCCGAGTTTCTTACCCCAAGGGAAATCATCCGAAATTTCCTTAACATACTCAATATTGTACGTCAAAATCCGGGTGCGGACAAGAGAAAGCTTTTCAACGAAACGGAAATCTCGGACGAAAGACCGGAAATAAACCTCCCGGAAGGTATCGAAGAGCTATGACGTCATTCGACTTACTCTCGTCACCCATTCGGAAATATATCCACGACAAAGGCTGGGGAGAGCTGCGCAGGATTCAGGAAGCGGCAATCTCCGGCATCATGTCGTCCGACAATAACTATATCCTCGCTTCGGGAACGGCGTCCGGAAAAACCGAAGCCGCCTTCCTTCCCATTCTCTCGAAGCTGGATTTCAACAAGGCAGGCGTGCAGGCGCTGTACATCTCCCCCCTGATAGCCCTGATCAACGACCAGTTTTTCCGTATCGAGGAACTCTGCAAATACCTTGACATCACAGTTACCAAATGGCACGGAGAGGCAAACGCCACGCAGAAAAGCAAGCTGGTGCAGGACCCGACCGGAATAGTGCTCATAACGCCGGAATCGCTGGAAGCAATGTTTGCAAACAGGTATTCAATGGTCAAAAGCCTGTTTTCCTGTCTGAAATATGTCGTTGTCGATGAGATTCACTCCTTTCTTGGCACAGACAGGGGAACGCAGCTAAAGTCAATTCTGTACCGGATACAGGGACTCAATTCCACTCCTTTCAGCATCATAGGCCTGTCGGCTACCATCGGCGACTATGGCGAGGCTAAACGGTTTACCGGAAACGAATCGAAAACAAAGGTGTTTCTCGACCGGAGCGCCAAGGAAATAAACGTGATCTTCCGATATTTCAGGAACGACGGCAAAGATGCTTCCAAGACTGCCGGCGCTTCCGGTGTCTTCGGCGAACTGCCGGAGGGACTGATGGAGGATTTATATCGGGAAACAAAAGACAGTAAGGTGCTGATTTTCCCCAACAGCCGCGGACGGGCGGAAGAGATTGCGGTGAAACTCCGAAAGATTTCGGACAGGGAAAGCGGGCATCCAAACTATTTTTCTCACCACTCCTCGGTCGATAGGGAGGTGCGCGAATATGTGGAGCATTTCGCCAAATACAGCTACAGGGAAAACTTTTGCATCTCATGCACTTCCACGCTGGAGCTGGGTATCGACATCGGAACGGTGGACGAAATTGTGCAGATCGACGCCACTCACAGCATTTCCTCGCTTATTCAGCGAGTTGGCCGAAGCGGACGGAAGGACGGCAAACCTGCCCGTCTATGCCTGTATGCCACCGGAAAATGGGATTTGCTTCAGTCAATGGCCTGCTGGCTGCTGTGCAGGGACGGATTTATCGAACCCGTAAAAATGCAGGAAAAGCCATACGATATTCTGGTACATCAGGCACTTTCAATTGTCAGGGGAAATTCGGGGATAAGCCTGGCCTCACTGATTGCGCAGCTCAAAAGCAACCCGGCATTCTGTGAAATTGAAACAGCCAGAATGGAACAGGTGCTGAATCATCTTCTGGAAATTGACTTCCTGGAAAAGACCGGACCCGACGTTATTGTCGGCGTCGAAGGAGAAAAAACCGTCAATAACCGCAACTTTTACAGCGTATTCAAATCCGAAAGGAGCCTTAAAGTTATCTATGCCGGCATCACAATCGGCGAACTGCCCGCCTCGCCGCAGATTGCCGAAGGAGAAAACATTCTCCTTGCCGCGAAAATATGGAAAATCAGAAGCGTGGATCTCGAAGGGCGAAAGATCGACGTGATACCGGCTAAGGATGGTAAAAAACCGATGTTCTTCGGTTCGGGGGGAACGATTCATCCGAAAATACGTGAAAAGATGTTTGAAATACTCTGCGGAACCGATGAATACGATTTTCTCGACCGTCCGGGACGCGACGAAATACGACGGTTCCGAAGAGATTTTGCCGTCTTTCGATTCCGTGACATTCATGCCGGCAGACTTCTGTTCGGTGCAAAAAACCGCCTGCGCTTCTTCACATTTGCCGGTACGCTGGTAAACCGCACTCTGAAACTGATTTTCGATGTTGCCGGAATCGAAAGTACTTTAAACGAACAAAGCAGCATGTTCGATATTCGAGGCATGTCGGCAAATGAATTTTTATCGAGATGGAAAATGCTGCCACGCTATATTCCAAATATAAACGTTCATATAGCCGGTTCCTTTAAAGACAAAATAATGGATTTCTCAAAATACGGCAGTTATTTGCCCGACAGTTTGCAGATCGAGCTGCTGAGGAATAAGTACTTTGACGTGGAACAAACTGAACTGTTTTTGAAAACAATCGATGTTATAAGAAAAGGTCAGCTCTCCAGCTGATAATTGTTCATGGCTATTGCCTATAGACTTTAAAGACTTTAAGGACTTTAAAGTCTATAGGCAATAGCCCTAAATGGGCATGATTGCGATTGAGAGAGATACGTTGCACCATGCGGGCTTCCAAGCCTTAAATTGACGGCATTGCCAAGGGTACGAGCCGGTTTGTAGCCAGCCTTCCTACGCCGGTGTGTACACGTCGTTCTGTACGGCACGAAACCCAATACTCGTAGCTGTACACCTGCTGTACTCGAAGCAGTACACTTGGTGTACTCGAAGCAGTACACCTGCTGTACTCGAAGCAGTACACCTGCTGTACTCGGAGCAGTACACTTGCCGTACTCGGTGCAGTACACCTGCTGTACTCGGAGCAGTACACGATTACGAGTCGTACTGATCATTGATTATGGAAGGCGCTGTTCGATCATCGATCACGCCGAATGGAGGTCAGACGGAAACCCCCGCCCGGCGTAGCCTCTATACTACGCCGAGTGGGGGCTATTCTTATCCCGAACTCAGGTTTTTAAGGGAAGGAAAGCAATCCAGAGTTTTTATAATCTGTTATAGTTTGTTTATTTCGCATACCCTAAGTATAATATCTCACAAAACCATCCTGAGCGAAATATAAC
>JAISDK010000145.1 GCA_031264875.1 Prevotellaceae bacterium | reverse complement strand
TACGCCGGCATGCGTATGATTCCTGCGACGGTAAGCGTACTGTTAAGAGCAGGATAGAAGAAGGTTTTCCCAAGCGGGTCTTCGCTGCCGAAAACCTTTGCTGCAAATTTTTCCGTAACAATGGCGTCTTCCGGACGGCGAATGTTTTTTATTCCGGCAATCACACGATAGTCGAGGATTTGCAGGAAAACGGTATCGATTACCATTACTTCCGTACCGTATGTCTGATTTTCTACAACAATGTCTTCACTTTCATAGTATCTAAACAGGGAATGTTTTTCCACTCCCGGATGCGCGGAAAGATCGACAAAGTTTTTTTCCTTGTTGGGATTGTCAATGCCGGAAATCCAAGTATATCCCGGATTGTTGGACGTTTCTTCCGTTGTCGTATAAATCCGGTCAAGTTCAGTGTTGAAACCGTCCACCGTCAGTTCACTGTGAACGTAACGGGCGATGATTATTGCACAGGCAAGGCTTATCGCCATGCCCGCCATGTTGATGACAGTGTACATGCGGTAATGTATCAGTGTCCGTAAAGCGAGTTTTAAATGTATCCTATCCTTTATTCTATTTAATTTCCTTAATCTCCCCCAATTGCTTCGTTTCATTGGGTATTATTCATATTCAATCCTTCGGATTGTTGTATTTTGCCATGCATCGCGTCATTAATCACTAATCACTAATCATTATTATCGGCGGTTCTGTACCGGCTTTGTAAACCTGATATGTCAGCGTCAGCAGTGAGATAACGACAGTCACGGCCAGCGCCACGGCAAACAGCCACCACGATATTGGAGCTTTATACGCAAAGTTCTCCAGATACTTGACGATGACAAACAGCGTCACCGGAACCGAAATGGCAAACGCCACTCCCAGCAGTGCGAAATACCTTTTCAGCAGCAGGCTGACGACGTCCTTCATCATCGCGCCGTTGATTTTCCGGAGAGCGATTTCCTTACGTCGCTGACGGATGTCGAACAGCGAAACGCCGAGCAGTCCAAGAATACTTATCAGTATAGCCATTCCCGTAAAAGCGGTGCAAATGACTGTAACCTTTTTATCCTCGCTGTAAATCCGGGCAATATCGTCCTCGATAAACGTGTATGAAAACTCGCCGCCGATAAGTTCCTCGTGCAGGCTTTTCATAAACTCAACGACCTCCTTTCTCCGTTCGGGAGCGAAGGAAGCTATTACAGATCTGCCACCTGTATCGCCTGAATGTGGATTCGAGAAGGTAAAGACTGTAGGAGTTAGCTGTGCGGATAAATGTTCCGTATGGAAATCCTTCACCACTCCGACAATATGATATGGCGGATTGGTGTCCATCTCCTCCTTGCTTTTGAGAGAGCTCCACCACAGTCTGTCGTAAGGTATCAGTTCGCCTTCGCGGTAATCCGTGATGCCGAACTGTTTCAGGACACTTTCGCTGGCAATGAGATTATATGAACCCCACTCGTCCGTTTCGTTGTCCCACAATCGACCTTCGAGCAACTCAATTTCAAAGACTTTGAACCATTTTTCGTCCGCTTCCCTGATGCCGATGACTTGCAGTTCTCCATCGGGTACCTTAAACGGACATTTTCCAGCGCCTATAGGAAATCCGCCAAAAGTCCAGTGTTCAATCTCTGTGGATGCGTTTAACTTCTGTTTCAGTATCTCAAAAACCTCCTTTCTTCTGCTATCTTCTCTGTCTCTTTCTTCCATTGATACCAGTATCTCATAAGTCGTGTGCGGATCTTTAATAAAAGGGACACTGATAACGTCATGCGTGCGAAATCCAAGGTCTTTGTCGAGCATAAAGTTCAGCTGTTTCACGAAAAAGAGCGAGACGGTAATCAGCCCTACCGTAAGACAGTATTGGAAGCAGAGGAAAAATTTCCGCGAAAACAGCGATCGGTTTCCCGCATTGACCGACTGCAGCGAGCGTATCGGCGAGAAATAGCGGTAGCGAAGGAATGGAACGATACTCACAAGGATCGGAAGCGCTGCGACAAAAGCCAGACTGAGCCAGAGGTCGAATCGCAGGTTGGGATACTGCATCACGCCAATGCGGTTTTCCATAAATGGACTGAATGCAGCGGCAAGCCGGAAGGCAATAATTAACGACAGTCCAATCACTGTCAGGTTCTCAATCAGCAGTTGTATGAATATTCTATACCCTTCCGCCCCGAATACCTTTTTCATGCCGAGTTCCCTGTTTCGCCTTGTCATCACGGTGGAATGTATATTAATGTAATTCACCAGCCCTGTCAGCAGCAGCAAAATCCCTATACCCGACAGAATGAAAATATATGTAAGATTACCGTGTGCAAAGCCGACAAAATTCGCTATATGTTTTTCGAAATATATGTCTCCGTAGGGAAACAGCTGAAACCGGATTCCATATCCCCATGCAGTCATTTCCATAAATTCGCTGTACTGCCGGTTGAAGTTCCGGTAATCGACTCCCGGATACAGCAGTATCACACTGTTCGCTATGCGCGACCAGTGTTCTGTAAGCTGCGAGGATACAATCATGTCGAACGACAGTATGCTTTTGTATGCCGGCGTGCGGATGATTCCGGCAACAGTAAACGTCCTGTGGAGAGACGGATAGGAGATGGTTTTTCCCAGCGGGTCTTCGCTTCCGAAAACTTTTGCTGCAAATGCGTCCGTGATGATGACGTCTTCCGGACGGCGAAGGTTGTTTACTCCGGCAATCACGCGATAGTCGAGGATTTGCAGGAAACATGTATCCGTCACCAAGACTTTAGAGCTGTATGTCTGATTTTCAACAACAATGTCTTCACCGCCGTAGTGTCTGAACAGGGAATGTTTTTCCACTCCCGGATTCGCAGAAAGATCAACAAAGCTTTTTTCCCTGTTGCGATTTTCAATGCCGGAAAATCGCATTGCTCCTGGATTGTTGGAGTC